>JBMSWW010000010.1:0-19208 GCA_049425065.1 Chitinophagaceae bacterium | reverse complement strand
CTATGATTTTGGGGCGCCCACTCGTTAGGATCCTCATCCCACAACACAAAGACTTCCTCGCTCAAAGGATAAGCGTATCTTCTAAATGTTAGCTGTTGCTCTTCGCTCCAATTGTTCTCAACAAATCGCTTGGTGATAATTCGCTGTGACCCGCCTTCGCCTTTATAAATTAGTTCGCCGGGTTGCAGCTCCTTATTGGCGTAAATACCATATCCTGCAATAGCGTTGCCCTTACGATAATAGGGCTTCTGTTTGCGAGCGTGTCTTGCTATGCCTTCCTTAATAATATGTCGCAGAAAACCCTCTTGTCCTATGCCGTCAAATTGTAAAATAAAATCTGCCGAACCTTCATAGCCATGGGTATAAAAAACAGAACAGGTAAAATTGATCTCTAAAAAATAAATAGTTCCGTCGGGCTTTACGCGAAAATCAAGCCGTCCATATCCAACACCGCCCGCAGTTTTAAATATCTTTTCGCTGGCTTCGCGCAATTGTTTGTCTAGGACCGGGTCCTCGCAAGGAATGTTGGCACCAGGATGTAATTCAGAGGTTTTGAGAGAATAGGTTTTAAAAGTCTTCCCCTGGGGAAATATATATTCTACCGGACGATAAATAGAACAGCTCTCCGGATCGGAATTAGCAGCCACCAGCACGGTGAATTCGCGGCCTTCTATATATTCTTCAATCAAAACACTTCCATATTCCTCCAAAAGGTTAGCACATTTTTTTGTGAGCGATTCAGTCTCTTTAACCATGGAGTCGTCTGCAATACCCAAACTATCACCGGCATGAGCAGGTTTTACAAAGAGGGGATATTGTAGCTCGGGGGGAAGATGGTTTAAGTCTTCTAGCCGATGAATTACTACAGAGGCGGGGCTTAGTACATTCTCACAATAGGCCACATATTTCAACAAATCTTTAGTGGGATCATAAATCTTAGAGGAGGGACCCGTGAAAGGAAGGTTGAGCGTTTCCAAGGAGTAAATCACATCGATGCCTGGCACCTCCCAGTCTGCGTAACCTTCGCAGAGATTTACAAATATGTCGTAGCCTTTAGTAGATAGTTTCTTTAGTTGTTTAAAGGTGGTAAGCTTGTTCAGAAATACATGGTCCACCTGGCAGTCGCTCAGTAGTGAAGATAGGTGGCGAGGAGGGTCATAGTTTTTATAATCAACGCTCGTAGTAGAATAGTCGGGCTGTAAAACACAAACTTTCAAAGTCATTATTTTATGGTAGTACTCTCAGGCATTTTTTTTTCATTTCGTCGCAAAGCATCCTTTAAAATCTCCACCACCACTTCTGTAAAAGAAACCTGAGAGACTTTTAAAATGGCACCGATAGAAGTATAATCTTCGTCTTCGCTTAATCCGCATTGTGCGTTCGCCTCCAAAACATACATTTTTCCTGAACCTTCATCTTGTCTTATATCAATACGCGTATACCCCTTTCCTTGTAAGGCCCTGTAGGCCTCTAGGCTTAAGGTTTGTAATTCGGCATGGTAGTTAATGGGGGCTGGGGCGTATTCATAAAAATTTTCATTGGAAGGCATCGGGCTTTCGTCTTCATAAATCTCCCAGAGACGATCGAACGATAAAAAGCGCTCTTTCTCCGGTAAAGAAGTATGAAACTTTCTTTCCACCGGCGTATACACTCTACAGTTGTTGGGGTCATCATAAGAGCCCGTAATAAACGTGGTATACTCTGGTCCGGTTATAAACTGTTCTACAAACAATCCATCCCCTTGCAAGTTCCAACCCCTATATCCTGCAACCAATTCGTCTACTCGCCGTTTAAGCTCCTCTTCGTTATTAACCACATTCCGAACAGAAACGCCCATGCTGCCCCCAGAAACCGCGGGCTTGATAATGAGTGGGGGGTCTACTTTCTTACAAACGGCTTGAAGCGACTCGGGCGTTCCGTCTATAATACACCAAGGAGCGTTGGAAACACCTGCTTCGTCAAACACCTTCTTCATGGGTATTTTTGACGTGGTGATGGTATAAAAGTGACGGTTGGCGCCGGTATAGATTAGCTGTGCCGCCTCGAGTTCGTTTATCACAGAAACACCGGGCGCTCCATTAATCTCGTCTCCATCACAAAGATTAAACACCAGCGCGGATTTTGTTCTTTGCGATTGTACAATCTTCTGAATGGTCTCTTTAAAATTACTCAACGTAACGGGCTGCCACTTCCATTCTACATTCAACTCACTAAATACGCGAGTATATTCTTGAATACTCTGCGAAAAGTCATAATAATAAGCAAGATTCGGATCTTCTGTTTCCAATTGAGGAGCCAGCACCCAAACACAAAACAAAGAAAGATCTGCACCCGGGCGACTCATTATTCTGCGTTTCTTTTATTGAGAATATAATCTGTCAAACGATAACTAGAGGCTTGTGAAAAAGACAGGTGAGCCGCACCACGAATTTCGCCCAAACAAGCCACATAGCCACAAGTACAGGAAAAAGGCTGTTGCATATCCCACTCCGTAGAGGGATAAAAGAACGTTAGTTCTGTGCCGGGTTCAATAGTTGTCAACGCCTCTAGCCGCATAGAGGTAGTATTAAAAAAACTATTCGGCGCACAACTATGATTAATGTATTGGATAAATGTGGGGTAAAGAATAATATGTTGGGCTTCTCCAGTTTGAACGGTTAGATAGTTGGGGCTTGTTCGTATTTCTGCAGCAGAAAACTGAGTAATTACATCCCCTGTTGAAAATCGTTGTAAAGAAAATAATGCCTTCTGTCCAGATAACAAATGTTCTTTCACTTCGGCAAAGCCATGATTACTAAGTAAGCGATAGGCTTCTTCGGATGGAGTTGTTGTCATGGGCTTAATAAGGATACTGTAAGATAGAGTCTGTTCAATTAGTTTTCTTTACCCGATACACTATGTGAATAAGTCATCAACAACCCTGTACCTTTATGCCCCAATTTATGAAGTGGTTATCGTTTTTGCTTTACTTGTTGTTACTTGTACCATCGGTTGCTGAATCACAGTGCATCGCCACCATTAATCAATTTCCCTACCGTGAGGGTTTTGAAAACAACGATGGGGGTTGGGTGGCAGAAGGGGTGGGCAGTGATTGGGCTTGGGGGTCTCCCGCAAAATCAATTATCACAAGTGCCGCGTCCGGTAATAAATGTTGGATAACCGGCGGACTCATCAGTGGTCCCTATAATAGCGGAGAGGCCTCTTGGTTAAAAAGTCCTTGTTTTGATTTTAGCCAACTTTCTCTTCCTAAGATTTCAATGAAAATTTTTTGGGACACTGAACAACAATATGACGGAGCCAGTCTTCAATATTCTTTCGACGGAGGCGCTACCTGGATAACCGTTGGAACAGCGGGCGCTTCAGGTAATTGCGAAAGATCCGGAAACTGGTATAACACTACGGCCATAAACTATCTGAGCCCAATGACTACTACCCAACAAGGGTGGTCGGGTAACACCAAGGTGGGCTCTGGCAGTTGCCGCGGTGGGGGTGGGAGCGGCAAATGGGTAGACGTATATCATACCCTCCCCGCCATTGGAGGTGAACCCTCGGTGCAGTTTCGGTTTTTATTTGGTGCAGGAAATATTTGTAATAATTATGACGGCTTTGCGGTAGACGAAATTGAAATCAATAATGCAGATGCCGCTGCGGCCGCTTTTGATTATACCTGTATCGACGCTTCAAGCTTGCAGTTTACCAGCACAACCAATAACTGCGTGGATTCCTGGTATTGGGATTTTGGGGACCCGGCCACGGGAACAGATAATAACTCCACAGCGCCAGGCTTCGGACATCGTTTTTCCCGCCCGGGTACATATACCGTATCATTGACCGTAAGTGGGCCCTTCATCAACCCCACTACAATTACCAAATCAGTAATCATTGGCACTGGTTTGGATAATAATTGCGGGGACGTTTGGTTTCCTTCTGGATTTACCCCCAATGGAGATGGGTTAAATGATGGGTTTGGCCCTTTTGGGGGAAGAGGGGCTCTCCAAAACTATCGTCTCCGTATATTTAACCGATGGGGGCAGGTTATTTTTAACTCGAGTAGTCCTTTTGAACTTTGGAACGGTCGACACAAAAATCAATTTCTCGACAGTGGTGTGTTTACCTGGATTGCTGAATATAATTATCCGGGAAAGTCACTGATAAAAAAATCGGGCACCGTCACATTAATCAAATAGCAACGTTTCTTTTGCCTTTACATTTGCAGCATGTCCCATCCTGTTATTTGCATTGGCGCTGCCTTGGTAGATGAACTATTTCACGCCCACGAAGAAATGCTACTAGCCACCACCAACAACGCCAATGTAACTAAAACCGCTGGCGGCGTCAGTAGAAATATAGCACACCAATTGGCAGTTCTTGGCGTACCCGTACAACTGATTACTGTAGTGGGGAATGACAGTGATGGAGATTGGTTAAAATCTAGTTGTTCTCAAGCGGGTGTAAAATTGGATGCCACTATCACCAAAGAAGGGTTGTCTGGAAAATACACGGGAGTATTAAGCGTGGATGGTTCTTTGTTCACCGCTTTTCTTACTAATGCAGCTAACGATTTAATTACGCCGGAGCATTTACACAAAAATCAAGACCTACTTAAAACAGCTTCTTTTTTATTAGCCGACGCCAATATCAGCACCGCTTCAGCAGCTTGGTTGCTCAACTTTAGTAAAGAAACAGGAATCCCCTTAATACTAGAGCCCGTATCTGTTCCTCCTGCTAGAAAATACAGGGAAGTAACATTGGATGGGTTATTTATGATTACTCCTAACGAAGACGAACTGCCTGTGCTTTGTCAAGAGGAAGAGGCTATGACACAAATACAAGTGGAGGAATTGTTTTCGAGAGGCGTTAACAGTGTATGGCTTCATAATGGTAAACAGGGGTCGGTATTATATACAAAAGAACGCGCCCTTTCTTTGCACGCCCCTTCAATAGAGGTGGTCGATTGTACCGGCGCCGGAGATGGTTCATTGTCAGGTTTTCTCTTGGGCAAACATCTTTCATTAGACGATGCACATTGTATGAAATTAGCTCACACATTGTCTGCAGAAATTTTACAAGTGAATGGTGCTATTGCTACACACCTTACTCAACAATCATTACTCAATCTTGTTCCTAAATACTATCCGGAAGCATGAGAGAATTTTTAGTACTCAGTGATGAAGTGCGCACGGCCCTAGAAGAAAAGCGTCCGCTGGTAGCCCTGGAGTCAACGATCATTTCACACGGAATGCCCTATCCGCAGAATCTTTCAACAGCGGTAGAGGTAGAAAATATAGTGAGAGAACATGGTGCAACCCCTGCCACCATTGCAATCATGAATGGAAAATGTTTGGTGGGATTAAACGAATCACTCTTGGTACAATTAGCGAGTGCAAAAAACGTGTGGAAGGTAAGCATCCGTGATATGCCCTATGTAGTGAGCCAACAACTTATAGGAGCTACCACAGTGGCTGCCACTATGAGAATTGCGAGCGCTGCGGGTATCAAAGTATTTGCCACCGGGGGTATTGGTGGAGTACATCGTGGAGCCACACAAACCTTGGACATCTCTGCCGATCTTACTGAAATGAAAGAAACCTCGGTTGCAATTGTTTCGGCTGGGATAAAGTCTATTTTAGATATCGGGCTCACCTTGGAATATTTGGAAACCCTTGGTATTCCTGTGGTTACTGTTGGACAAAACGAGTTTCCGAGTTTTTACTCGCGCAGCAGTGATTATTCTTCGCCACTACGCCTGGACCAGCCTAGAGACATTGCTGCTTTTTTGCAAACAAAATGGAAGATGGGGCTCAATGGTTCTGTATTAATTGCAAACCCCGTTGGTAAGAATGAAGAGGTACCGGCCTCTACGATGGAAACTTATATTCAAGAGGCGCTAACCGCCGCCGAAAAAACGGGTATTAAAGGAAAAGAAGTAACACCTTATCTGCTTGGCTATATTGCCAAACACACAAAGGGGAAAAGCTTGGGGGCAAATATTTCCTTGATTAAAAACAATGCGCGCCTAGCCGCACAAATCGCGGTGTTCTTATAGTTTTCCGCATATAATTATTTCGGCTTTTTATACACCGGAACAGTGCTACAAGGCTCTCCATACATGATTGTTTTCACAAAGGGCCTCAAGAGCTTTGTTATTTCCATATAGGCAAACTCTCCAATGGGAAGATCTCCGCAACCCTTAATAATTACGCGTTGATCCACATAGTCTTCAAACTTTATGGAGTTTAGTTTTTTTATAAAGAGTTGTTTACGAAGCTCCTTTTCTTCTCCCATAACCATGTCTAAACAAACCGGCTGCAAATAACTAGCCACTAACATATAGGCCCACACAGGAATGATGGCATCGGCCGAACAAATAACAGAAACATATTTATTGCGAAACCGTTCCCAATTATCGGCCTTTAGTGACTCACGGAACTCTTTCTCTTTTACAATCATCCCCATAAAAAGATGGTCCTTTAAATCAAAGACGGCCACCCCTTCTTTAGGATACAAGTCTTCTAAATCCATTGTGATTAATCCGCTTTCTTCCACCTTGTTTACAAATACTTCTGCCATACTGTAAAATTATAAAAAAACCCCGCAGCAATAAGCCACAGGGTTTAACAGTTGGTTTTGGTTGGAAACCTTCTTTAGTATCTTTCGTTACGCTTGTCCTTAATTGTAGCGGTGGTGCGCAATACAGAAATTGGATTATTGGGACTATATTGGTTAGAGTAGGACTGCTTCGTTTGCTGGTAACGTGTTTGGCGCTGAGTAGCTGCATCGGCGTCCATCAGCGGAGTAGACCCCTGATTGTCAACACGCACCATAAACACACCACTTAATCCCTCAATTACTTCAGGAATCACTTTTCCATTATTAGCAGGATTAAATGCAGCACCCGTAACACGAGGTTCATATCCGAAGGAACCGCTTAAAGACCCATTAATACGAACACTATCCGCGGTTTCAACCGTTTTTCCGCCCAGTGTGGTAGCGGCTGCTTCCAGCGTAGTAACAGCGCCTACCTTCTTGCGTAAGAGCTCCGCTTTCTTTTTATTGCGTAAAACAGGGTCAACCGTAAGTCGGGCAGCGTCAACACTGGCCGTTCCTTCTTCAAAAATCTCAGTTACCGCCGCAACAACGTATTTGTTGTCGATGCGCTCAGGTTTCAACACGTCTCCTTTGTCTGCCTCATAAATGGCACGCACAAAACTGCGTGAGGCACCAACACCTCTCACCTCATAAGCAACAGGGGTAATATCAGAAGCAACGCTTTTAATAATTCCTTGTTGTTTCAACTTTTTATCAAAGTTCTCTTCAAAGCTTTTCAAGTCTTTGCAGTCTGCTGCAAATTCGTTGGCTTTGTTAAGCGCTGCATTATCTGTTTGCTGGCTTACCACAATCTCTCTTGGTAAATACGCCACTTTGTAGGCGGTACCGGCTCCTTTTTGTGAAAGGACTTCGATATAGTGAAAACCGAAATCTGTTTTTACAATTCCTTTAGATCCTGTTGAACGAAGGAAAATGAAATCATTGAAAGGTCCTACCATTTGACCAGAGGGAACGTTTTCATATTTTCCTCCTGTGCTCTTGCTTCCACCATCGTCAGAATATTTAACCACCATTGAATCAAAGCTGGCGCCACCTGCAATAGCCTTTTGAATACTGTCGCATAAATTATATGCCGTAGCAGAATCGCGACTCTGTGTACTAATGAGAATGTGTCTTACGGAAACCGTGTCGGGCATTTGCGTAACACCCACCATTCGCGCTAATACATAGCTGCTAGCGTCCAGGTAAGGACCATATACTTCACCAACGGGTGTTCTAAAGATAGAATCCTTCATCTGTTGTTGGATGGCTTTAGCGCTGATGTATCCATTATAATACTGTGCTCCCTCGCCTGCTAAAAATTGTTCCAAATCTGTGGCGGTGCGGAAACGCTCTTTCTGATTAAATAATTCGCTATAAGTAGCCGCACTATCGGTAGAAGATGGGGCGGCACTGAAAGCAACATATTGAATGCTGCGGCTTTCTTGTTGCTTAAACTGTGACTTATACTTATTGATATACTCTTGTATTTCCTGATCGGTTACCTTAACCGCTGTATCGGGAATGCTGGTGTATAACTCTCTTACTAAAGAGATACGGGCAATCTGGCTGTTTTCGGCGCTCTGTTTTTCAATGATCCAACGAGGAATATTGGTACTATTGGCAAAGAGAGCAATATATTTATCCGCCATACGCATATTCACCAGCGCATCGATATAATTAGAAATGCTTGTTTTTTGTTCTGGCGTGCCAGACTTCAATGCTTGGTCAATATTTTGTTTAGCCAAAGCGGCATTGAAAACTCCGGTTTGTGGGTCGCGAAACTGGGTTTGAAGATCTTGAGGAGCGTTGGGTCCATATAATACATCACCCAACTCTTTTTTTCCCACATCTACACCTAGTTCATCAAGCTCAGCCTTCAATAGGCGTTGTCCTACTTCCTGATTCCAGGCTTGTTCTAGCGCTTGTTGTGATAGGGCTGCAGTTTGCGGATATCCCTGCGCCTTCAGGTTTTCTTCCACTTGTATAACAACAGGATTAAACTCATCAAACGTGATAGACTCTCCGTTTACAGAACCAATCGTGTTAGAAAGATTTGCTCCCATACGACTTTGTCCGGCAAAATAGTCGGTAAGAATAAAACCCACTAGGGCCAGCGCCACTAACACAACGGTTAACTTGGCGTATTTGTCTCTGATATCTTGAATAATAGACATAGGTAACCTACTTTAAAAGGATGGCAAAAATAGGGGAAAAACTGTGGAAAAGCTAGGGTCTTACCAGCTTCATTTCCTTCACCAAATGGCCGGCACCCGCATACTTATCAATGATAAAAAGAACATAGCGGATATCTACCATTATGTTTCGGCAAATGGAGGGGTCATAGTTAATATCACTCATGGTGCCTTCCCAAACCCGGTCAAAATTTAAACCCACCAGGTTCCCAGATCCGTCCAGGGCCGGGCTACCTGAGTTTCCGCCAGTGGTATGGTTGCGGGCAATAAAGCAAACCGGCATTTTACCAGATTGTCCATAGGGTCCATAGTCTTTATTATTATATAACGTGCGGAGTTTTTCCGGTACATCGAACTCGTAATCTCCGGGCTTATATTTTTCCATAACTCCGCCTAAATAAGTGTGCATACCATATTGTACTCCATCCCTTGGGTGGTATCCCCCTGCCTTGCCATAAGTAACCCTTAGGGTGCTATTAGCGTCTGGGTAAAACCTCTTTTCACTAAACACTGTTGTTTGGGCCTCCATATACTCCCGCTGAAGTTTTGCAATTTCCTGGAGTAAGAGTGTGGCGGGGTTATTCACCGCTACCACAAAATGTCGTTGAAGCGAGAGCTGCAATTTTCTAAATTCATTATCTGCCAAGGTCCTTACTACCGCTTCGGGTCGATCTTTTAATTCCTGAACGAGCTTTTCCTGATGAAGGAACAAACCCGACACGCCATATAGTTCGTTGGCGATGTTTTTAAGATCATACTTGGATATTTTAATCTTCTTTAATATATCGGGCGCCACCGTTTCTTCGGGTTGATCTTTAAAATAATTTTCCATCATCCCCTCAAAAAGGCGCTGGTCTACGACAGGATCGAATTCTTTAAAAATTTCCTCGAGTTTATTAATGACAGGGGGGAGGGATTCTTTATTGATTTTTTGTGTGGTGTTTAATTCTTTCTCAAGGCTGGCAACTGAATTAAAAATGGAGAAAGTTTCTATCCTTGGTACTGTTTCAATAAAGTAATCTCTTGCTCTACCAAATGGCTCATATTCTCTATATTTTTCTTTTAGCTGTGCGAGTAAACTTCCATAGTTTTCTTTCCATATTGCCTGTTGGTTAACCCTTTTTGTAAACTCTTCCTCATTGCGCAGCTTTTTATCTAACGCTTTTGTGCTCGTTAAACCCAACACCTCTCCTTGCCATTTTTTATATGCGTTTTGAATACTGGCATATTTGGCAGCATATTTAATTTTAATTTCTTCGTTGGTACGCATAAATCCATCTAATATAGATAATGCGGTTGCTCTGATTTTTATTTTAGTTGGGTCGTTCACCACCATAATCTGTTGAACAGCGCTAGAGGGTAAATACTGTGTGGTTCTACCGGGAAAACCAAAGACCATTGTAAAATCCCCTTCTTTCACTCCAGATAAAGAAATAGTTAATGACTTTTTAGGAACATAAGGAATATTGTCTGGAGAATACGCTGCGGGCTTATTGTCTTTATTGGCATAAATTCTAAACAATGAAAAATCTCCAGTGTGGCGTGGCCACATCCAGTTGTCGGTATCTTTTCCAAAATTTCCTATAGAAGAGGGGGGGGCGCCCACTAGTCTAATATCATTATAGGTCTCTGTTACAAAAAGAAAGTACCGATTTCCTTCAAAAAAGGGGCGGATTAAAATATCTTGATATTTTTCTTTTTTTACAATTTGCTGTACTTGCGCGGAATTTTTTGTGATTTGCGCTTGTCTTGCAGCCGCAGAAAGGTCTTTTGTAATTCCTTCTAATACCTGTTTTGTTACTTCTTCAATTCTTACAATAAAGGTGACAAATAACCCGGGGTTAGGTAACTCTTGAGTTTTTTCCATGGCCCAAAATCCATCCCTGATATAATTATTCTGAATACTAGAATGATTTTGAATTACATCAAAACCACAATGATGATTCGTTAACACGAGCCCCTGTTGAGATATCACTTCCCCCGTACAAAAACCTCCAAAACTTACAATAGCATCTTTTAAACTACCCTGATTAATAGAATAGATATCTTTCGCTGAAATTTTCATTCCCATAGAACGCATCTCCTTTTCATTAATTTGTTGTAAGAAAAGGGGTAACCACATACCCTCTTCTGCACGGGAAATAAAACATAATGCTACAATAAAAACCGATAAAACGCTGAAACGCAGTGTTTTCATGACAAAAAATTAGATGAACTATAAATTTAGGCACAAAAAGAGGAATTTTTTCTGCACAGTTGTTGTTAATTACTCTCTACTTATCGTGGAAAAGTACGCGTGAAACGTGGAAGTGAAAAAGTAAAAGAGGGATAAAAGTTTAGAGTTTACTACACCACCTCAAACCAATGTGGGTAAAATCACATTTAATAAGTGGTTATTAACAGTAAAATCTTTAGTAAAACAAAAGAAATTAAAAAGACAGAAAAGTATAAAACCTTGTGGAAAAAGCAGTAATTAATTGTTTTTCAACTCTTAAAACAATAATAAAAACAAAGGTTTGTTGTTAATAGAGACCAAAAAATTGTGAATTACTAAACAGAATACACCTTTCCACAACACTAATAATAATAAGCTTTTTATAAAAATATATAGTATTAATATTATTAAATACAAGAAAAGGAAGGCGCGAATTTGTATTTGAAAAAATCAAAACGTTGTGGGAATATTGTTCTCTGAAAATTTATTTATGGAATTGGTGGTTGATTTGAAAGAAATAGAAAAAGTTGGTTTTTTTGATATTCCGGTAGATCCTACCCTGGACCTGTTTGAGGAAATAAAGCGACTAAAAAAAGAAAAAAATGCCATTCTTCTGGCACATTACTACCAGGATGCAGATATTCAGGACATAGCGGACTATATCGGCGATAGTCTTGGCTTAGCGAGACAGGCTGAAAAAACACAGGCGGATATGATTGTTTTTGCAGGTGTTCACTTCATGGCAGAAACAGCAAAAATTCTGAATCCTACCAGAAAAGTGGTGATCCCCGACTTAAAAGCCGGTTGTTCTTTAAGCGACAGCTGTCCTCCCCAATTATTTAAAAAATTCAAAGAGAAATATCCAGATCATCTTGTGATTAGTTACATCAACTGTAGTGCGGAGATAAAAGCGCTAAGCGATGTTATTTGCACGAGCTCTAATGCTCAAAAAATTGTAGAAAGCTTTCCTGTAGACCAGCTATTAATTTTTGCGCCAGATAAAAACCTTGGAGCCTACATCAATAAAAAAACAGGAAGAAATATGATTTTGTGGGACGGGGCCTGTATGGTACACGAAATCTTTAGCCTTGAAAAAATTACCAAACTTAAAATTAGACACCCCGAAGCAAAAATTATTGCCCACCCCGAGTGTGAGGAACCGATTCTACGAATTGCCGGTATGATTGGATCAACCACGGAATTATTAGAGTATACAAAAAAAGACAATAGTGAGGCTTATATAGTAGCGACAGAAACAGGGATTATTCACCAGATGATGAAATCATCTCCTAAAAAAACATTTATTCCTGCACCCCCTGAAAATAACTGTGCGTGTAATGATTGTCCTCACATGAAACTTAATACATTGGAAAAAATATATCTCTGCTTACAATATGAAGTTCCGGAAATTACCATGGAGGAATCATTGAGACTCGCAGCAAAAAAACCGATCGACCGCATGCTTGAGATTAGTAAAAAAGCAGGGATTTAGTAAACTAGAAAAGCGAAGCTTGTTCTCTGAGCATCGTTGCTCCCCAATTAAAAGACTCATTAGCTTTTTTTCCATCTGGTCTGGGCTGATTACTGCGGATAGAGAAAACCGTATGCGCTGCTAGTTCTTTCGGGGGGAGCTCAAAAGCTAATAAATTTTCTATTTCTTGATTACTTAAATTTTGTTGGATCCATTTGGGAGCAATTGCTGACGGCAACAACAATGGCATTCTGTGTTTATTAGGCCCCGAGTTGTGAATCTGGCAAAAAACTTCATTTCCCTCTCTTGTTATAATAGCAAAACTGTTTGTTTTCGGATTAAATAAACTAGGAATTAACAAGGGCTCCATTGATCGAAGCTGAATATAATACGGAAGTTTATTTTTTCTACCAGGAACCTGCTGATGTTCATAAACGCCATCAGCTACCAACAAACAGCGGTTCGCCAATACAGAATTCCAGGTGGTTCCTGCTACTAACACCTTTTCGGCCCGCGCATTATATAATTGGTTTCCATACTTTTTAAAAAGCTCCGGATTGTTAATCATAAAGTCGGCCACTAATCCCCAACTCAATTTTTCAACCACCGGCGTTTGATTAGGATCCGTTTTTACAATTGTGCAGAGAGGTCTAGCGTGAGCTTGCAGATGGGGAGCATCTTGGTCGCGCTCCACCAAGGAACGGTCAATTTTTATTCCCTTAATATATCGGGGGAGACCATCCGGCCCTAACATCGATTTATAGCCAATATCAACGCACATAAGAATAATACGAATATCTGAATTAGTTTTGTAGTATGCGCACACACATGCTGCTATTCGGACTAACAGTTTTCTTCTTTTATTCCTGTCAAAAAGAAGAATCCGCATCAGTTCCAACCGGAACCACATATACCATAGAGGCTGGACAGCATTATTCAGATAACAGCACCTATAAGCCGATCAATGGGTTAACTGTAATGAATTTTACTGCACGCTTTGATAGTTCTGCTATTTACACTACCGTTGACCCCGCCAACCAATCAGATATTAATAAGTTATATGGGTTTTCAGATAATAATCAGCACCACCATGCCTTTAGTGCTCGTATTGGGTGGAGGTGGTTAAACAATAACCTGGAACTATTGGGATATGTTTATAACGACAGCCTCATGAGCTACCAACGAATAGGAAACTTCCCACTCTTAAAAGACCTCAACTGTTCAATTCGAGCGCAGGGCAACCAATATATGTTTTCAGTAGACGGAACCACCACCACACTACCACGAACCTCTTCTGGGCCCACCGCTACCGGATACCAACTCTATCCTTATTTTGGAGGAACAGAGCCAGCCCCACACAAAATAATCATCAAAATAACTGATCGTTAGAGTTTTAAAAAGTAGGGTTGTAACAGCCAGCAAAACAGGGTAATCAGGATAATACAAATAATATTTAAGACCATCCCTGTTTTTATCATATCCTTAATTCGAACCAACCCGCTGGCAAACACAATAGCGTTCGGCGGCGTTCCCATGGGCAACATACTTGCACAACTAGCCGCCAATGTCATAGGAATACCCAGTAATAAAGGGTCAATCTTTAATACCACACTTACTGAAGAAATGACGGGGCCAAAAACGATTACCTGAGCCACATTACTCATTACCTCGCTTAAAAAAACAGAAAGGGTTGTAACCACTAAAACCATTACCAAAATATTGCTACTTGAATAGGAAGCAATGTAAGCACCAACCACGTCTAGAAGTTTTACATCTTCTAGCGCTTTAGCCAAAGCAATACCACCTCCAAAAAGCAACAAAATGCCCCAGGCCATTTTATGGGTGTCTCCCCATTCCAATAGACGATTATTTTTATCCTCCTTAATCCCCGAGGGAATAGCAAATAATAATAACCCCCCAAAAAGAGCAATCATAGTGTCGTCAAGCTTTACTAAAGGTTGCCCACGATTCAAAAGATCTTTTGTTATCCATAAAAAAACGGTCAATAAAAAAATAAAAAGAACACGCCTCTCCTGAGTAGAAAATTTACCCAGTGATTTCAGTTCATTACTGATATAAGATTTAGCGGCATCGCTATGTTTAATATTATTAGGATACAACCATTTTACCAGCACCCAGTAGAGCATTAATAATAACAAAATTGTTAGCGGCATAAAAACGATCATCCAATCTGTAAAACCAATCATATACCCAAAACGATCTTGTATGTGGGCCGCATAGGCCACATTAGGAGGGGTGCCAATAACAGTGCCAAGTGCAAAATTTGATGCATAAGCAATAGACAACATTAATACTAAAGAAAAGTTACGCATGTTTCCCCCCGCTTCTCGCTGATCTTCTATGACCCTAATTACAGAAAGCGCAATAGGAAACATCATCATGGTGGTTGCGGTATTACTAAGCCAGAGGCTTAAAAACCCCGTAGCTAAAATGAAGCCCAGAATTATTCTGTCTCCATTGGTCCCAGTTACATGAATGATACCCAAGGCAATTCTTTTATGAAGGTTCCATTTTTCTATTGCCAGCGCAATAAAAAAGCCGCCCATAAAAAGAAAGATGGTGCTATCTGCATAAGACTTTGTTACTTCTTTAACCGAGGTGATGCCAAACAAGGGAAAGAAAATTATGGGCATTAGTGCCACCACCGCCAAGGGCAAAGCCTCCAACACCCACCAAAGAATCATCACCGCGCCAATAGAAAGAACGGATGCTGCCTTTTCTCCAAGAGAAAAGGGATTAATTATAAATAAAAGAAATCCAACAAGCGGTCCAACAAGAAGTTTATAGTCTTTATAAGAAAAACGCATTCAGGAGCTGTTTGGAATACTTAAAAGTAAGGAAGCCGCTCAATTAATCCTGATTAAAAACAAGAGGGGGTCTCTGATTACTAGGGCTCTCGGCGAGGCTAATCCCCGCAGGGCCTCCAACGCTCTGGTGGTTTTTTGGTATTGGTAAAAAGTAATAAATATGATAAGGATAACCGCCAACGATAACACAAGACCTTCTTGAAACTCCCCTAATATCATATAAAGAGAACCCGACCCAATCAACAATAAAAACATGGGCTTTTTCACCACCTCCAGCGCAATGCGAACAAGACTCTTCTCTTTGGCGGTGGGTAGTTCGTTATTTCCCCATTGGCGAAGAAGTTCTTTTGCCCTTTCTTGAGTAAGACTATTCATTCAATCAAGTTACAAAATCCTCAACGCAAATCGGGGTTTTACTTAACTTAGGGTAACAATTTATTGACATGAAGAATCTTTTTTCGTTAGTGCTCGCGTTATTAATTATTAATAAAGTATTCGGACAGGGAGATTTTAGGCCCGCACAGCTGGGGGCACCTCCCATGAAATACCAGGCACTTCGAGATACCGACAAAGACCCCAACGCAGAATTACGAGAAAATGGACTTAAAGAGTGGAAGCTTAAAAAAGACACCGTTTTAGCAAAGGCAAAAAAATTTTTAGAACAAAAAGACTATACGGCAGTTAACCAACTCTTATATCCATTTGATTACCTAGAGCCTGAAGAGCCGTTGTTCTACGAGTACCTGGGAAAAAGTTATTATTATTCCGGGCTTAATCAGCCCGCCTTGGATTGTTTCCAATTGTCCTATGAACGAAAAAAGAATATAGATTTACTTTTTTTCATAGGACACTCCCTGGAACGACTTGGCAACGAACGAGAGGCTAAGAAGTTTTATAAGAAGGGGGCCAAAGAGGGTAGTGCTGCTTGTCAGGCCAAGCTCGAAGAGTAGATCAAAGTTTGACAATTCCGTTTTGAATAGCATATATAACAACTCCTATAGAGTTTTTCGATTCTGTTTTTTCTTGAAGCGCCTTCCGATGCGTCTCCACAGTTCGAGGACTCAATCCTAGTTTATCTGCAATCTCTTTTATGGTTAATTGCTCACACATGAGTTTTATTATTTCAACTTCTCTTTCTCCCAAAGAGATTTCTTTTTTATTTTTATTCAAATGTTTTTTACGTTCTGTAATGAGTCTAATCAATTTGGTAGAAGAATCATTGCAGAAGTAGTTGTCCCCCTTCATTACACTATCTATTGCCTTCAGTACTTCTTCTAAGGTCGTGTTTTTTAATAAATAGCCCGAAGCTCCAGCCTCTAACATATCTACAATGTGGTTATCATCATTGAACATAGACAGAGCAATCACGTGGGTAAGAGGTGATTGCTCGACAATTAAACGAGTAGCTTCAATGCCATCCATTTTGGGCATTGAAATATCAACAAAGGCAATGTCCGGCTTATTTTCTACTACCACCCGTACCAGCTCTTCCCCGTCCTTCGCCTGGCCTATAACATCTAAATATTTTTCTTTTTTGATCATGGATAAAAAACCCTGTCGAAATATTTCATGATCATCAGCAATAACAAGTTGTATTGTGTTGTTCATAGTCATTTAAGCGGTATTTCAAAATCAAGAACAGTTCCCTTATTGGGTTCAGAGTGAATACTAAGAGCTCCTCCCATGATGCTAGCTCTATTAGAAAGACTTATGAGGCCTCGTCCGCCTTCGGCCAAGACCTGATTATCAGCCATACCTCGCCCGTTGTCTGTAATCAAAAGCTTTAGCAGGCCATCTTCTTTTTTTAAAGAAATTACTAAACGGGTTGCCGCTGCATGTTTAATGCAGTTATATATAGATTCTTGAATCATACGAAAAACATGAATTTTTTTTTCCTGAGTAATAGCTATATCCCCAGAGTATTCAAAGCTAATTTTCAATTGCCCATTTTGATTATGTAAAGCTACCAGCTCTTCAATTGCCACAACAAGCCCTTTGCGAATTAAGGAGGTGGGCAACAAATTATTTGAGATTTCTCGTAAACGAACGATGGCGTCATCTAAAATCTTACTTGATGTTTTGATCTCTTCAACATCTTCCGGATCCGCCGTAGATACTGAGTTGATCCTAAACTTTATTGCAGCTAATAAGGGTCCCAGATCATCATGAAGGTCGGCGGCAATGCGGGATCTTTCCTCTTCTAAAGAAGAGATTTCTGAGAGAGCTAATTGCTGTTGTAGCTTACTATTTTTACGTTGTTGCTTGTAGAGTAAAATAAAAAAAAATAATAAGGCTGCCCCCACTAAAAAAGTAGTTAGCGCTATAGCCATGAATATTCTCGTTTCTTGGGGACCCATAAAGCAATTACAGCATAGGCAATATTAAACAAGGCACCACTGATTATGGCTAAATTACCCAAATTCCAAGCAAAGCTAGTTCCTAAATTTCCAAAAAACAACCAGCTTGTTTCTGAGATTATAAGAAAAAGATGTTTTACTACCCATATAGAAATAATTGCATAAACAATCGACCTTGTCTTCTCCCCTTTAATTATTAAATGAACATTACTAATTGTGCGAATTAAAAAAATGCAGATAATCGAAGAGAGTAAAATAATGTTTTTAGAATTAAAAACCCAAAGTGAGTTTATAATTAAGTTATCCCAAGACCAAAAAACCAAGACAAAACAACCAATAAAAATTGTCCACCCACTTTTTGCAGTTAGTGCCCCCCAACGGACTAACTGTGCGCCGATTAAAAAAAAGACAACTAAATTATAAAAATTGTAACTGATAGCATTGGTGTGAACGGTTCTAGTGAGTATCTCATAAAGCACTTCGGTAAAAAAATCAAAAAATATAACAAAATAAAATGGACGAAAACTTGAGTCAATCTTCTTAAATCGATAAATACAAATTAAAAAAGGGATTATAATAAGATATGCAATTGACCGGTAATACCAATAAGCTGCTACTTCATTTTCCATTTTTTATGAATTTAATGGCGAGCTAGGGGGACAATATATAGGACACCTAAACGCATTATCAAGTATATCTTCCTCTATTGTTTCTTCAGCTTCTATCTTGGGAAGGATATCTTCATTATTTGTGTTTACTGCTACAATAATTGCGTGAACCTTCTTGTTTCCATCCATGCCATAATAGACCCTTAACTTCTCACATTCGGGCTTGTTTAAGACCTTTAGAATGTCTTCTTTTTCAAAGGTTTCGCAAATAGCTAATATGTTTTGCCCCTGAAAAGAGTGTGCTAGAATTTCATTCATTTCTTTTCGATAACGGCTGGTCATGACTACTGCTTGATCCAGAGATATAAAATTGGACATGTGGATTAAGTTTATGTAAATCAAATTTCATAAATCTTGAATAACGGGATATCCGTAAAATTACGGAAGAGGCATCCGTAAAAATACGGGTAGTGTAGCCGTAAAAATCCATAGAAAAATGATGACCAATCACATTCCCTTTGTAGTAGCAAAGAGTCTTCTCTATGGGCCTTATCAAAAATATCAACAACGTTTTTATTCCAAAATGCACTTGCACCACCTGGTACGAACACTGGGAGAGGGCATCACAACAATGGTTAATCTGCTGTGCAGAACGAACCTGCACAAAATCAATTTCACAGGGGGCATTGGTTCAAAAAGCCGAGGAGAATAATAATAAGTGGTATGTTGTTCCTCTGTGCAAGATTCATTCAAACAGTAATGACATTCTTGATATAGGCGATGTGGAGTTGGTGGCCGCGGAAACTATGCAAACAATTTGCGAACGAACTGACGACCACAATTAATTATCTACTTCTTTAATTTTCTCTTTACCCAACTCGTTGTTTCGCGCTTCGTAGCGGACCCCCAAAAAATCCAACGGTGGGTTTGAAATTCTAGGTCTATT
>JBMSWW010000009.1:0-19846 GCA_049425065.1 Chitinophagaceae bacterium | reverse complement strand
CCGTGATCAGTTGATTTTGCTTTTCCAAAGAAATCCACCACCAAACCAAGGCTGCTACTATATATAGAAGCAGGGTCCAATAAATAAAAGTGGTTCGTTGGAGTCTTTTTTGGGTACGATCGGACATAAATGAACTTATCGTTTCTTTTCAATGCGGAGTCCCACATTCATTACATATTCCAGTGGATCTTCGCGCATGATTTGTTTTATTTGAAACTGATAACGACCAGCTTTTTTAAAAGAGACTCCGTTTTTCACCAAAGCATTTTGCAGGGATATTCGATGTTCAAAGACATCATCCATGCCACTGCCCAGCCAACCCTGTTCATTGCTGCCAAGCTGCAATTCTGTGTCAAATTGATATTTTTTTTGATCAGGAGAGGTGATAGTGACTTGTAACCAGATATTATTGTAGCGATAGAGATCACGATGCAGAAGACCCAGTGCTATGTCATAAGGGGCCGTAGTATCCCGGATGATACAATCAAAAGAGGGAGTGTAGTTGCTGTTCCAGCGATGCTGGGGTATGGTTTCCGATCTTTCATAAAGATTCAGCTGGGTACAACTGCTCCACAGCATTCCTGTTAAAATCAGGGTACAACATGTTCGGAAAAACTGCTTTACACTCATGGTACAAAAATACGAGGAAATTGGGGCGGTACTTGCAGAGAAGCAGGCCTAAAGCACGTTTAATACCTGTTCCTTGGCTTTCTCCAGCTCGTCTTTCATTTCTACTACCATACGCTGTATAGAGGCATCATAGGCCTTTGATCCCGTGGTATTGATCTCTCTGCCTATCTCTTGCAGAATAAAGGAGAGTTTTTTTCCCTTTCCTTCCTCGCTGCTATCCAATTGCGCCTTAAAATAATTACAATGATTACTGAGACGTACCTGCTCTTCACTGATATCCATTTTTTCAATGTAGTAGATCAGCTCTTGCTCCATTCGATTTTTATCAAAGGCGTCTTTGCCCACCTGCTCCTCCAATTGTCGTAGTAATCCTTCGCGCACTTTAGCTTTGCGCATAGGATCCAATTGCTGAATATCCTTTTGAAGGGATTCAATTTTTTCAATGCGACTTAATAGATCAGCCTCCAGCACTTTTCCTTCCTCTTTGCGATGCTGATTTAAATCCATTGCTGCTTTTTCAATTCCCTTTTGCAGTTGTTCCCATTCGGTAGCGGTGAGCGCATCACTTCCTGGGGTAATTACTTCGGGAAGTTTTAGTAAGGCCGCCAATAATTGCGAAGTATCTAGGGATAGGTCTTTAGCTAATTCGGCTAACGGTTGGTAGTACGACTTAGCTAATTGTGTATTGATGGTAACTGGACGAGAGACACCTGCTTCTTTGATACTGATAGAACAATCCACCGTGCCGCGATCTAACAAGGAAGCTAATAGTCGACGAATATCAAACTCATGAGGCTTACAAAGTGAAGGCAGTTTTAACTGCAGATCAAACTGTTTTCCATTGAGCGATTTGATGTCGATCAGAAAGAGCTTATCTCCTACGCGCACTTCCGCTCTGCCGAACCCAGTCATTGATTTTAACATGCCAAACTATTTACGTAAAGATATTCGAATTGGGTAAATGAAAAATCCCTCCGAAAACGGAGGGACCTATATGGATGGGTTAGTAAGTACAGGGAAAATAATTTCCCTTCACAATATTAGAACTAATTTTCTTTTTCCAAAAAAAATTTCAAATCTATTTTATCAACATTTTAAAAATCGTTGTGGATAAACGTGTCGTTGAATAAGCTGTTACATGAACACTACCTTTGTACAAATTGAATGAATATGCACTTTGAAAGACCAATACCAGTTTCTGAAATTGCATCACTCATTGGTGCTACTCTCATAGGAAATACAACCGCTTATGCAACAGGTATCAATGAAATTCATAAGGTAGAAAATGGTGATTTGGTTTTTGTAGATCATCCAAAATATTATGATAAATGTCTGCAGTCTGCCGCTAGTTTTATAATCATCAATCAATCGGTGGAAGTGCCTGTCGGTAAAGCATTATTGGTGGTGAAGGAACCTTTTGAAGCCTATCTAACCATAGTTGAGAAGTATCGTCCCTTTGAACCCTCACTGATTCCTGTGAGCGAAAAAGCAGTAATAGGCGAAGGAACTATTGTGATGCCAGGGGCCTATATTGGAAACCATGTTCGCATTGGTCGCGATTGTATCATTCATCCTAACGTTACCATTCTGGATCATTGCCAATTGGGAGATGAGGTGATTGTTCAAGCGGGAACGGTGATTGGTAGTGATGCTTTTTACTACAATAAGAAAATCAATCGTCCGGCGCATTACCGTAAAATGAAAAGTTGCGGACGAGTAATTATTGGAGACCAGGTAGAATTGGGGGCGAGCTGTACTATCGATCGAGGCGTAACGTCTGATACGATTATAGGAGCAGGAACTAAATTCGATAATCAGGTACATATAGGACATGATTGTGTAATTGGTCGCAATTGTTTATTTGCGGCACAGGTAGCGGTAGCGGGTGCGGTTACTGTAGAAGACAATGTAATTTTGTGGGGACAGGTAGGCGTGAGTAAAACATTGACTATTGGAAAAGATGCGGTGGTGTTGGCACAAAGTGGAGTGCCTAGTGATTTGGAGGGGGGCAAAACTTATTTTGGAACGCCGGTGGAATTAGCGACTGATAAAAAAAGAGAATTGGTCTGGGTAAAAAGAATTCCCGCGCTATGGGATAAAGTGATGAGAGGGAAAGAATAGTCCAGGTACCGCTCTATTGTCCCTCATACTTTTTACAGGCGGCATGAATAG
Organism: Chitinophagaceae bacterium; assembly: GCA_049425065.1. Classification (GTDB taxonomy): domain Bacteria; phylum Bacteroidota; class Bacteroidia; order Chitinophagales; family Chitinophagaceae; genus JJ008. Next base: position 17,044 of record JBMSWW010000009.1, on the reverse strand, counting down.
TTTCCGTTAACGGAGTAAACTCAAACTCTGGAAGCGTTGCCAAAATTTTTCTATTTTCAAATTGGGTTTGACTCACGGCTACCCTCGCAGTTTCTTTAGTCAGCAAGGGTTTTTTACCAGAGAGTAGAGAACGAACAGCTTCCAATCGCCACGCAATGTCCAATAACCAAGTGGGCGCTTTTCGGGAAGGTCTTTTTTTACCAAAACCATCGGAGATGGTATTCTGTAATTCGCGAAAAGTCCAGGTGGCTCCATTTACTACATATCGTTCACCGCTTTTCCCTTGTTCCAATAATAAACGTGTTACCCTGGCCACATCCTTCACATCTACAAATCCATTTAATCCGCTGGTGTACCATCCAAAGCCATCATGTACTTGTTTGAAAATGGCACAGCTGCTTTGGGTCCAGTCGCCATATCCAAGAATCGTGCTGGGATTTAAAATGACGGTATCTAGTCCTTCGCTATAACCGCGCCAGGCCTGCAACTCTCCCTTGAATTTGCTTCGGGCATAGTGTGTTTGTAAGGGGTTCTCCTCCCATTTGGCGGTTTCGTCTACTGAGTGACCCCCCGCTTTACGACCCAGGGCTGCTACCGAACTGATATGTACCAGTCGTTGAATGTTTTTCTCGAGTGCTGCATTCACGACATTGGCAGTTCCTTCTACATTGAGTTGATACAATAGGTCTTTGTCTTTTTTTACAAAGGAAACCAGAGCGGCAGAATGCACTACCGCTCCGACTCCTACCATAGCATCTTCCAACGAAATAATATCTAGGATATCTCCTTCTACCCACTCAACCTTCTCCAACACGGTGGGTGAAATCCATTTCGGTAGCTTAGAAGATCTGCGAATGGCTCTCACCGTATATCCGTTGTTAAGAAGCTCTTCCAGGATATAAGAACCCAGAAAACCAGTGCCGCCTGTAACCAATACTTTCTTCATCATGATTCGTAAGTGTAATAGCCTTCTCCGGATTTGCGTCCCCATTTGCCCTCCTGCACCAATCGTTGTTGTAAAAAAGAAGGTAATAATCGTTCAGGTTTCCCTAGTTGTTCATATACGGAGCAGCTAACTGCGTAGTTGATATCATTGCCAATCAGGTCCATTAATTTAAAGGGACCCATTTTGAAACCAGCTCCTTCTAAAACACGATCAATCTGTGTTAGTTCGGTGTTTCCTTCTTCCGCAATTCTGAGCGATTCTATGTAAAAGGGTCTAGCTACGCGGTTCACAATAAAACCGGGGGCATCTTGACAGATCACGGGTGTTTTTCCCAGTGCTAGAATCAAATCTTTTGCCAGTGAAGTAATAGTAGAGTTGGTGAAAGGGGTGGTAACAAGCTCTACCAATTTCATCAGCGTGGCCGGATTAAAAAAGTGAAGTCCGATCACTCGTTCCGGGTGTTGTACCTGCTTTGCTATTTCTGTAATAGAGAGAGAAGACGTGTTGCTGGCAAAGACACAATCGCTATGGTTCAATTCAGCCAGTTGATTGAACAGCGCCACTTTGGGAGCTGTTTTTTCCAAAATAGCTTCTATGAAAATTTCTGCAATGCAGGTATCAAGCTCCGGGGTGTAGCGCAGTAAGGCCATCGTTTTCTTTGCCTGCTCTTCGGTTAGTTTTCCTTTGGCTATACTTTTCGCTAGTTCTTTTTGATGGTGTGTGTGGGCTTTTTCTAAGGCAGCCTCATTGAGGTCGTATAGAATAGTGGCATATCCTGCCAGTGCAGCCGTAAGGGCAATCCCACTGCCCATAGTGCCAGCGCCACATACTCCTATCGTGTTGATTCCTGTGCTAGCCATTACTTAGGTAGCTGCTGTAAACTGTTTTAGGAAACGAACATCGTTTTCGCTGAATAAACGAAGATCATTTACGCCATACTTTAACATGGCAGGTCTTTCTACTCCCATTCCAAAAGCGAAACCGGTATATTTTTCAGGGTCAATGCCGCAGTTGGAAAGCACATTGGGATGAACCATGCCACAACCTAAAATCTCTACCCATCCTGTTTTCTTACAAATATTACAGCCACAGCCTCCGCATATAAAGCAGGTTACATCCATTTCTGCACTGGGCTCTGTAAAGGGGAAATAGGAAGGACGAAAACGCACTTTTACATCCTTGCCATACATCTCCTTTACAAAAAAATAAAGGGTTTGCTTCAGGTCTGCAAAAGAAACATTCTTGTCTATGTAAAGGCCTTCGATCTGGTGGAAAAAGCAATGGCTTCTGGCGCTGACGGTTTCATTTCTGAACACACGGCCCGGCATCAGCATACGAATGGGTAGTTCTCCTTTTTCCATCTCACGAATCTGAACACTACTAGTGTGCGTTCGAAGCACCCAATCAGGATTTTGCTGGATATAAAAAGTGTCCTGCATGTCGCGCGCAGGGTGATGTGCAGGTAAATTCAAGGCTCCGAAATTGTGCCAGTCATCTTCAATTTCTGGTCCTTCTGCCACGGCAAAACCCAGTCGCTGAAAAATAGAAACGATTCTGTTTTTCATAAGGGTTACAGGATGACGAGATCCTAAGGGAAACGAGTCTCCGGGTAAGGTGATATCCTGAGATGCTTTTTGGTGGCCCGCAGTAGCACCGAGTTGTTCTTTTAATTGCTCATAGTGCGATTCTGCAAAAATCTTGAACTCGTTGAGTAGTTGACCTGCCTCTTTTTTCTGTTCAACAGGAACTGTTTTCATTTCGCCCATCAAGTTCTTGACAAGACCCTTGGTGCCCAGGTACTTAATCCGGAATTCCTCAAGCTCCTTAGCATCTTGGGTGGAAAAGCTTCCGATTTCTTTGCGAAGGGCATCAATTTGTTGCCGTAGATTCTCCATGTAACAAAAGTAAGTCCAAACCATCAATTAATTATCTTGCAAACATGTCAGATCATCTTGGAATTTCAGATTTTCTTCTTCCTGTCAACCGGGCCTTACTTTCACAGGATCTTGGGTATAAAGAAGGACAAATTGGTTACTCTTTACCTGTGTACGAGGAGGATTTCCCAGATATAGATGATGCGCAGTTGATCTTAGTGGGCTGTCCGGAACATCGGGGCGCAGGTATTGAACAACAACAAGAAGATGCACCCGATGCCATTCGCAAAAGGTTTTATGAGCTATTCTATTGGCATGCAGATTTACAAGTGGCGGATCTAGGCAATATCAAAAGAGGGGCTACTATGGCGGATACCTACGCGGCGCTACGCACAGTATTACTAGCCCTCACCGCCGAAGGAAAAACGGTGATCATTTTAGGAGGCTCTCATGATCTGACGTTGGCGCAATACCAAGCCTATGCGCAATCCAAACAATTAATTGAAGTAACTTCTGTAGATGCGTTGATCGATCTTCATCCTGATGCCGTACTTCCTGCTGAGAACTTTTTAATGGAGATGCTCACAGGCATGCCAAATTACGTTCGGCATTATAATCACGTAGCTTTTCAGAGCTATTATGTTCACCCCAACGTATTGGAGACCCTTGATAAACTTCGGTTCGATTGTTTCCGTGTAGGGAATGTAAAAGAAGCCCTAGATGAGATGGAACCCGTGATTCGCAATAGTCATTTGTTCAGTTTTGATATAAGTGCGCTGGCTAATGCTTATTCTCCCGCCAGCACTATCTCTCCCAATGGACTCACTGGCGAAGAAGCTTGTACCTTATTTCGCTATGCGGGAATGAGCCCTACCGTTAATTCCATTGGTATTTATGGGTACGACCCTCGACAGGATCGTCAGGAACTTAGTGCGAAGCAGATTGCTCAGATGCTTTGGTACTTATTAGATGGAAGAAGCAGGGGCTGCCGCGAAGCTTCCCTCAGTGAAAAAGACTCTTTCAATGAATATTATATGGCCTTTGCCGAAGTAGAAACTGTTTTTCTGCAAAGTAAAAAAACGGGCCGCTGGTGGATGCAATTACCCGACAAAAAGTTCATTGCTTGTAGCTATAAAGATTACTTATTAGCAAGTAGTAATGAGATTCCGGAGCGTTGGCTACGTGCACAAGAAAGAGGCTGATTGAAGAAAGCACTATGATAAAAAATAAACTATTCCTGGTCCTGGTATCAGGGTTACTCCTAGCTTCCTGTGGAGTAGAAAAACAAATTCAGCGTACTGCTACTCGTGCCGTACTTCAAAATAAAGCGCTCACTACTGCACATGTGGGTATTACGCTATATGAGCCAGCCACTCAACGCAGTTGGTTTGATTATCAGGGTGACAACTATTTTGTACCGGCCAGTAACACCAAAATCCCTACCTGTTATGCGGCTATGAAGTACCTCGGTGATAGTTTGCTGAGCGGCTATTTAAGAGACAGCGTGGAGTATTTGTATATACAACCTGTAGGCGACCCTTCTTTCTTACATGCAGAGTTTGCATATCAACCTTTGTGGGATAATATGCGGAAGACTTCCAAAAAGTTGATGATTGATTTTTTGTCGCTCCATAATTTTTCAGCATATGGTAGCGGATGGTCTTGGGACGATTATCAGCAAGATTATCTGGCTGAACGAAGCGCTTTTCCTATTTATGGAAACCTGGTGCGTTTTCGGAGAGTCAATAATAAATTGACCGCCACTCCTTCTGTGGCACTGCGGCCTCCTTATATGAATGAGGCGATGATACAATTACTGGGAACAGAGGGAAAGTTTTCAATCACGCGTTCATTGGACGAAAATAAATTTTCAGTGCAGCGCAGTAGCCAAAATTTTACAAGCGCCACTATTCCTTTCAAGACCTTGCAGGGAACTACCGCCATTCAGTTTTTAAAAGACACGCTGCAGCGCATCGGCAAAGAGGTGGAAGCGCGCGTGGTGAGTATAACTAAGCCCGGTCAACCCATTTATTCAATTCCCACTGACTCCTTGCTGAAACCATTGATGCATCGAAGTGATAATTTCTTTGCGGAGCAGAGCTTGCTCATGGTGAGTCAGCAATTATTTGGATATCTGAATGATAAAAAAGCGATAGACAGTATTCTCCGCACTGATTTTGCCGACCTCCCCCAGCGACCCCGATGGGCGGATGGTTCTGGCTTGAGTCGATATAATCTTTTTTCACCCCGAGATTTTGTAATGATTCTGGACAAAATGCAGAAAGAGTTTGGGATGGACAGAGTGAAGGAGATTTTCCCCACGGGAGGCGAGGGCACCATCAGTAGCTACTATAAAAAAGATAGTGGGTTTATTTATGCGAAAACAGGAACGCTTAGCGGGGTAGTAGGCTTCAGTGGCTTTTTGTATACTCAAAAAGGAAAACTATTGTTATTCTCTACGTTGGTGAATAATCACCAGGCATCTGCTACCGAAGTAAGAAGAGCAATTGAAAAATTTTTACAATCGGTTCGTCAACGTTTCTAGGCCATCTGGATTATTGACCAAATAGTTTTTGTAGCTCCTCTTTTTTGAACTCCAAGTAGGTAGGGCTTCCCGTAGGCGTGCAATTGGGTTGCTGGCATTGTAGTAACTCCGTTACCAGTTGTCTCATTTCTCGCTCTGTTAAACGAGTGTTTGATTGAATGGCACGTTGCTTAGCCAGGGAGCGAATTAATTTTTCTCGCTGCGAAAAATTCAGATCAGGATTGAAATGCTTGTATTCCTCCAATAATGATTCGATAATTCCTTTTTCTTCCCCACTCTCCACATCGGCGGGCGCCCCCTGTATCACAAAACTGTTTTTTCCGAAGGGCTCTACCACAAATCCCAGTTGTTGCAATTCAGGACGAAGTTCTTCTAAGAGGGCCGCGTTACTCGCATTTAATTCCAAAGAAACGGGGAACATACTGCTTTGTGTAGCCACCGGCTTTTCTATGCCTGATTGCTGTAATTGCTCATAGAGAATTCTTTCGTGAGCAGCTTGCTGGTGAATCAACCAAAATCCTTTTTCGGAAGGGAAAGTGATATATGTATTGAGCAATTGAGAAAGGCTTGCCTCTGACACATCGGGCATGCGATGCAGGGGTTGAGCAAATACAGGTTCTTCTGCAGCGCCACTTTCCTGTTTGTCTTTTTCCGGCAATTCATAAAAAGATTTCCAGTTTTTTGCTTCTCGCGTGGAGTCGGGTTGAATAAAATGCGCTTGGTTCTTTTGCGTAAAACTTCTGTAGAGTGAACTGTCTTTTGCTGCGGATTGTGTAGCCTCCGTAAAGGGTTTTTGGATGGACGATAATTGCTGAATGGACGCATCCAAATCAAAGTCCAAGGTAGGGGTCACACTGAATTGCGCCAGGGCATGACGAATTGCGGCCAGTACAAACGCATATACGATCTTTTCGTCTTCGAATTTGATCTCTTGTTTAGTAGGATGCACATTTATATCCAACTGTTGTGGATCCAGGTCTATGAATAAAACATAGAGTGGATAGTGATCAGCCGGCAACATTTCCTGAAAGGCACTCATCACGGCATGATGCAGATAAGGACTTCTGATGAAGCGATTGTTGACAAAGAAATATTGTTCGCCTCTGGTTTTTCTGGCGGTATCCGGTTTGCCTACAAAACCATAAATATTCAGATAGTCAGTATCCTCTTTTACAGTAACCAGTTTGGAATTATACTGACTACCGAGTAATTGCACAATGCGTTGCTTTAGACTGCCTGCTTCTAAATGATATAGTTGTTGATTGTTCGCATGCAGGGCAAAAATAATTTCGGGAAAGGAGAGTGCTACCCTCGTAAATTCATCAACGATATGTCGCATTTCTGCCGCATTACTTTTTAAAAAATTGCGACGCGCGGGCACATTGAAAAAAAGATTCTTCATGGCTATGCTGGTGCCCACAGGCGCCGCCACCGGTTCTTCACTAGTGATAACACTGTTTTCAACCTCAAGCTGTAGGCCAGCCTCTTCCTCGGCAGTTCGTGTTTTCAACTCTACCTGGGCTACAGCGGCAATAGAAGCCAAGGCCTCTCCACGGAACCCCATAGTTCTTATTTGAAAAAGATCCTCTATGCTTTTGATCTTAGAAGTGGCATGACGGGCAAAGCAAAGACGTGCATCGGCAGCACTCATTCCTTTTCCATTATCTACTACCTGCACCAACGACTTGCCGGCATCATTAATGATCAGTTGAATAGAGGTAGCTCCCGCATCCACGGCATTCTCCAATAGCTCTTTCACCGCACTGGCTGGTCTTTGAATAACCTCGCCGGCGGCTATTTGGTTGGCAATATGGTCAGGAAGTACATGAATCAAGGAAGTCCTTTTTCGAGCCTTCAAAAATACGGGATTGATTTTGATACATCACTCGGAAACATTGACCAACTATGCACTTCACTGTTGTGAAAAGAGCTAATTTTAGAAATCATTTATACTAAACGATTTGCAATGAGGGTATTTCTGCTTGTATTAGGAGTATTTGTTAGCAGTCTAGGAATAGCGAATGCGCAAAACGCTAAAAAGAATGCGCAACAGAAATGGGTAGATAGTGTTTACAATAGTCTTACCGAAGACCAGCGAATTGCCCAGTTGATGGTAATAAGAGCGCATTCTAATTTGGGACCTGCGCATGTAGCTAAAATAGAGCAAGAAATTCGCCAGTATAATGTAGGAGCACTTTGTTTTTTTCAAGGGGGGCCTATGCGCCAAGCCATGCTCACTAATCAGTACCAAAAAATAGCCCAGACACCACTTATGGTTACTATTGATGGGGAGTGGGGACTGGGGATGCGCTTGGACAGCGTCTTAAAATTTCCTTATCAACTTACCATGGGTGCTCAGCAGGATCCTAATCTTGCGTATCGAGTAGGGGTGGCAATTGGGGAACAGTGCAAGCGCATTGGCGTTCACGTGAATTATGCTCCGGTGGTAGATGTCAATAATAATCCCAATAATCCGGTGATCGGATTCCGCTCCTTTGGAGAAGACCGGGATAAAGTATCTCGTTATGGTATTGCCATTATGAAAGGAATGCAAGATGCAGGTATCATGGCTTGTGCCAAACACTTCCCCGGACACGGAGATGTGGATGTCGACTCTCATTATGATTTACCCGTGATCAATAAGAGCCTTGCTCAATTAGACTCCATGGAGCTAGTTCCTTTCAAAGCAATTTTTGATGCCGGTGTGGGAAGTGTGATGATTGCGCACTTATATATTCCTTCTATAGATACCACGGCTAATAAAGCTACTTCCATTTCTCGTAATAATGTAACTAATCTGCTACGCAATAAACTCAATTACCAAGGTCTCACTTTTACTGATGCGCTCGAGATGAAAGGAGTGGCCAAGTACTTTCCTGGAGGAACCATTTCGGTGGAAGCTTTGATAGCCGGTAATGATATGCTTTGTTTACCTGCTGATGTAGGAGAGTCCATTCAGGTAATTAAAAAAGCGGTGGCTGATGGAAAGTTATCACAGCAAGAGCTAGATGAGAAAGTTAAAAAAGTATTGGCCTCCAAATATGCTTTAGGGTTGAATCGTCTACAGGTCATCGACACTACAAATCTGCTCAATGACTTGAATGCGAAAACCAATGCGCTTCGCGAAGAAGTAGCTCGTAAAAGTTTAGTGTTATTGTCAAAGCTTCCTTCTTCCTTACAGTGGCCATTACAAAATGGAAAGCATCGTATTGCTTATGTACAATTAGGAGGCAAAGAACTTTCCCTAGTGGGTAAGCAATTACAAGCTGATCTTAACGCAACTCTATTTCATATTACCTATAAAGATTCAACGAGTAAAGCAGATTCTTTATTGGCCGCTCTAAAGTCTTCTGGGAATTTCGATCTCTTCGTCCTAGGTGTGCATGGATATAGCAATAAGCCTACGGATAATTTTGGCATTGGCAAAGCTGCCATGTCTTTATATCAATCTCTCAACGGAGACAGCACTATAACGATTACGTTCGGTACTGTACAAGCGGTGAAACATTTTTGTGATGCCAAGATTCTTGTAGCGGCACATCAGGATGATGATATTACACAAGGCGTAGTAGCGGATTGGTTGCAAGGTGATTTTGCTGCTCGTGGGGTATTGCCTGTTTCAGTTTGTCAATTTAATTATGGCCATGGGATTAAACAACCTAACGTAAAAAGATCCAGCAAGCAGATTCAGAAAAGATTATCTCGTGTAGATGCTGTTGTGCAAGAGGGGCTCGACCAAAAAGCCTATCCAGGCGCTGTGGTGTTGGCGGTGCACAAGGGCACTATTCTTTATCATAAAGCTTTCGGTCAGTATGAATATGAAAATTCTACAGCACTACAACCAGAGAGTATTTTTGATCTGGCTTCGGTTACTAAAATTTCTGCTACTACTGTAGCGGTAATGAAACTTTATGAGCAAGGAAAATTAAAATTAGAGGTTCCGCTCAAAACTTATTTACCTTGGGTAAGGGGCACCAATAAAGAAAATTTAATAGTACGCGATATTTTATTGCATCAAGCTGGTTTGGTGCCCTTCATTCCTTTTTTTCGCGAAACATTAGATACTGCAGGCATTCCTGATACGTCTCGTATTTATGCCACCAGTGTTAAAAAAGGATTCAGTGTACGTATTACGGATGGTCTTTATTTGCGCGATGATTGGCGTGATACCATTCGTCAACGTATTGTAAAGAGTCCGCTGCGGCCCGCTGGAAAATATGTATACAGTGATCTGGATTTTATTTTACTCGGAGAAATTGTGGAGCAGATTTCCGGAAAATCACTCGATAAGTTTACGCAAGAAAATCTCTATCGTCCTTTAGGCATGTATTCAACCGGTTTTCGTCCGCGCAATAAATTTCCAGTAACACAAATTGTGCCTACCGAAACTGAAAAACATTTTCGCAGAAGTAAGATCCGTGGCGACGTACATGATGAAGGCGCCTCCATCTTAGGGGGTATTGCCGGACATGCGGGTCTGTTTTCCAATGCCTATGACTTGGCTATTTTATATCAAATGCTATTAGACAAGGGAACTTTTAACGGTCGTCATTTCTTCAAGCCTTCTACGGTGTCTTTATTTACTTCGTATCAATTAAAAGATAGTCGCCGGGGCTTAGGTTTTGATAAACCTGAACGCGAAAACAATTTTAAAAGAGATCCTTATCCCTCCCTGCTTGCCTCTCCGGAAACTTTTGGACATACTGGTTTTACGGGTACCTGCGTGTGGGTAGATCCCAAGCACGAGCTCGTGTATGTATTTCTTTCTAACCGAGTTTACCCTACACGTAACAACAATCTTTTAGGACAACTGCAGATTCGTGGTAGAATTCAGGATGCTATCTATAGGGCGTTAGGAGCTGATGAAGAGTAATTACGCAGAAGGCGAATTGCCATCATTGGGTCCATCATTGGGTCGAGGATTTCCCTCATTACTACGAGGAGTAATACCGGGTCGTTGATTTCTTCTTTGATTTTGCTGGGGTCCTTGCGGAGCGTTGCCTCTTTGTTGTGGTTGTCTTCCTCTGGAAGATTGTTGCGGTCCTTTTTGCGGTCCACGATAATCACGACGAGAGTCTCCGCCCTGAGGCGCGTTACTTCTTTGTTGTTGACGTTTTTTCTGAGCAGCTCTGTCGAGCGACTTCAAACTAATTTGTCCTACCAACTCTACAAACTCAGGCTCTTCTTCTTTAGGTTTTGAAGACACAATTTCTACAGGCTCTAAATCTTCCGGACGAATTCCTTGTTTGTTCAACTCTTTGATCTTTTTCACTCTGTCGATAGAAAGCGGATATTGCTTATTGCTATCAGGGAGTGTATACCACATCAGATTTTTGAAAATGTCTTTTTTGATGAGGAAGGCATTCCCTTTAGCCACTTGCAGTACATCGCAGTTTTCGGGGAAATGCTGTAAGGCATCCAAATAAGTATCGAGTTCGTAGTTGAGACAGCATTTCAAACGACCGCACTGTCCGCTGAGTTTTGTTTGGTTGATGGACAGATTCTGATAACGGGCAGCAGCAGTGTTCACCGACTTGAAGTCAGTTAACCAAGTACTGCAGCATAGTTCACGGCCACAGCTTCCAATACCACCCACTTTACCCGCTTCCTGACGAGCACCGATCTGGCGCATTTCCACTTTTACTTTGAATTCAGAAGCGTATACTTTGATCAACTCACGAAAATCCACTCTTCCATCTGCAATGTAAAAGAAGGTGGCCTTACGACCATCCGCTTGCATTTCCACTTGGCTGATCTTCATATCCAGCCTCAATTGCTTAGCGATGGCACGGCTGCGAATAACGGCTTCCGGTTCACGGGCTTTATTCTGTTTCCAATTTTCAATATCTCGGTCAGTAGCCTTACGCAGCACTTTTTTCATTTCAGGGTTATCTTCCCGAACGCCACGTTTTTTTAATTGGAGACGAACAATTTCTCCAGTGAGCGAAACTTCACCTATATCAAAACCACTTACCCCTTCTACAGCAATCAGGTCTCCCTTTTCATATTGATGCAAAGCGGGGTTCCTGAAAAAATCTTTACGGGTACCCTGGCTGAAACTCACTTCTATTACGCGACACTGGCTATCGTAATCGGCAATGGGCAGGTTTTGAAGCCAATCATAGGCATTCATGCGGTTGCATCCGCCGGAACTACATCCGCCGTTGCTTTTACATCCATTTGGTTTTCCGCCTGTTGCGGTTCCGCAGCCTGAACAACTCATTCAACCAAAAATACAACTTTGTCCTGAATGATGTGGTAAAGCTTGATTGTCAATGCGTGGAAAAGGATTTTAGCGTTGGCATTACGCTCAATCTGGTAATGCGCCCTGTCCAGCTCTTGGATGATGGCCTCTTGCTGTTCAATTCCCGCTATGCGGTTGAGGCGTTCTGCAAAGTCCTTTTCTTTTTCGCCAATCAGGTGTCGGTCTCTCAACACCCGAAGATGCAGGGCCTGTTGAAGCAGGTGATTAAAATATCGGAGGAATTGTTTTTGCTTTTCTCTTCCAAGCCTGCTGATTTCTTCTACCCATTTGGTTTGTGCCACAGGTCCGGTTTTAATAATCGCGTTGAGCCACTCTCTCACCAAATATTGCCAGTCTTCTTCGGCATGCTGTGCTAATTGCAGGGCTTCGCGATAACTCCCTTCGCATAGCGGGGCTAGTTGATGAGCAATTGGGGCGGCTGTATGATTACGCTCTATCAGTGCTTGTTCAATTTCTGCCGTTTCCAATAATGGAACCTTTATCAACTGACAACGGCTCACGATGGTGGGTAGTAAGGCGGCTTCATTTTCACTTACCAGTATCAACAGAGTATTGGCAGGGGGTTCCTCAATCAGTTTTAATAGTTTATTCCCTTCGTTCCCCATTAATTCTGGTAACCATAATACAAGGACCTTCCAAGGGCTCTCAAAACTTTTGAGACTTAGTTTGCGAATAATATCGTTGCATTCTTCCGCGGTAATCTTACCCTGACTGTTTTCTTTCTCTTTGATCAACTCGATCCAGTCAAATAAGTTGCCATAGGGGTTCACCTTTATAAATTCTCTCCACTCGTTGATGAAATCAGTGGCAATTGGTTTTTCGCCGGGCTTTTTAGTAACCGTAGGGTAGGAAAAATGAATATCGGGATGCACCAGTTGTGTCGCTTTTGTGCAAGCCGCACATTCACCGCAAGGCACTTCCAGTGCTTGGTCCTGTGTTTTTTCACATACAAGGTACTGCGCAAAGGCAATCGCCAACGGAAGGGATCCACTCCCTTCTCTGCCTAAAAATAACAAAGCATGACTAAGTCGGTTATGAGCAATCAGCTCCACCAATTGCTTTTTCAAGGCAGTTTGTCCTATTACCGAATCCCATCCCATAGCCATCTGCTTAGTTGTTTATTTTAGCCACTGAGTTATCTCTTCACTCATGGGCTTGGTACGTGGTGAGAAAGTAGCAATCAATTCTCCTTTTTCATCCAATAAAAATTTTCCAAAATTCCAACTCACGGGGTCATCCATTTTTTTAGACTTCGCTTGTTCTTTCAGGAATTTATAAAGTGGATGAATATCAGATCCTTTTACTGAAATCTTTTTGGCCATGGGAAAAGTTACCCCGTAGTTGCGCTTGCAAAAGGAACTGATTTCTTCGTTAGAGCCAGGTTCCTGTCCCATAAAATTATTGGCAGGAAAACCTACTATCACCAGTTTGCTTCCATAGGTTTTGTACAACTCTTCTAATCCTTCGTACTGCGGAGTGAGTCCACACTTGGAAGCCGTGTTCACAATTAGGATCTTCTTACCCTTGAATTTAGCAAAGTTAATTTCCTTTCCTTCTAAGCCCTCTACACTAAAATCGTAGATGGAGCCTGCACTGAGTGACAATAAGGTTGACATAAGCGTTACTATAAATATTTTCATGTGTATAGTTTTATAATGACAGAGTACAAAGTTGCCGAAAAAAAACTACTGTGAAGCAGTACCTAGGCTGGCGATACTAATTTTAACATTGTCGACCTTTAACAAGGCTATTCCACAAGACTCCAATGTAGCACCTGTGGTTATAACATCATCTATCAGCAGGCAGTGTTTCCCCGCAAGAGTCTCGGAATTGGAAACAACAAAAGTTCCTTCCATATTTGTCCATCGGTCAATTCTGCCTTTATTGGTTTGCGTGGTACTGGGCTTGGGTCGCCGTAGTATTCCCTCCTGAAAAGGAATCTTCATCACCTGTCTTATTCCCTCACAGATAACTGCTGCTTGGTTAAAGCCTCGCTGTTTTTCTTTGCGTGGATGCAAAGGAACAGGCACTAATAGATCAACCTGAAATCTTCCTGAGTGCAACAGGGTTTCACCCAGAATTCTTCCCAGCTGAATGCCTAAGGCTTGGTTACGATGGTATTTGAACGCATGCATCGCTTTTTGCAACAAGGAGTTTTGTGTATAGAAATAGAGGGCGGTGGCTGCTTGAACAGATAATCGTCCCCAAAATATTTTTTCGAGAGGATTGCCAGAAAGAGAAGCAAAGTTTGTGGCGGGTAATGAACCGAGACAGTGCCAACAAATCTCCGTGTCTTGGTTCAGCATATCTGTTCCACAGACCGCACAGTGATGAGGGAAAAACAGCTGACTAGCCGCTTCTCCCAAAGAACTAAGCAATCGCATACAATCAATTAAAAAGATATTGGTAGACTTCCTCTACCCGTCCCATCGGAATAACTTCTATGCCGGCATCGGTGCGGGCCTTTTTGCCAATGGCACCTTTTTGATTATAACGGGAGACAATTATTTTTTCAAATCCTAATTTCGCCGCTTCTGCAATGCGCTGATCGATTCTGTTCACGGCTCTGATCTCGCCGCTCAATCCAACCTCACCGGCAAAACAGATAGAAGTAGGTAGTGGAACATCTTCATACGAAGAAAGTAAAGCACACAACACCGCGAGATCTATCGAAGGATCTTCTACTTTTAAACCTCCGGCAATATTTAAGAAGACATCTTTGGAACCAAATTGAAAGCCGCCTCTTTTTTCTAATACGGCCAGTAATAGTTGTAGCCTTCTCAGATCAAATCCACTTACTGTACGTTGTGGAGTTCCGTACACCGATTGCGTAACCAAGGCCTGCACTTCGATTAAAAGTGGTCGCATGCCTTCCATCGTAGCCGCAATGGCGATACCACTGAGTTGTTCTTCTTTTTGTGTTAATAGAATTTCGCTGGGATTAAGCACACCTCGCATACCCGTGTCATTCATTTCATAAATCCCCAGCTCGGCAGTGCTACCAAAACGATTCTTAAGTGTACGTAAAATACGATAAGCATAATGACGATCCCCTTCAAATTGCAAGACCGTGTCTACCATATGCTCCAGCATCTTGGGTCCGGCGATCTGTCCTTCTTTGGTAATATGTCCTATCAGGAAAACAGGGGTGTTAGTTTCTTTAGCAAATCGCTGAAACTCGGCTGCACATTCTCTAATTTGAGAAATAGAACCTGGTGAAGCATCAATGAAAGGAGTTTGTAGTGTTTGAATTGAATCAACAATTACTAATCCTGGTTTGAGCTTTTTGATCTCTTGAAAAATTACCTGGGTATTGGTTTCTGTGAGTAGGAAAAAATTGGGATTGCGTAATTGCAAACGATCGGCACGCATTTTAATTTGCTGTTCGCTTTCTTCTCCGCTTACATATAACACGGAAGTATTTTGAATCCACAATCCGTTTTGCAGAAATAAAGTTGACTTTCCGATTCCTGGTTCACCCGCTACTAATACTAAACTTCCGGGAACGATTCCACCCCCTAACACGCGATTGAGTTCTGCATCGGTAGTGACGATTCTTTTTTCTTCACTACTTTTTACCGCGTCTAAGGTGATTGTTTTGCCGATTCTTTTTTCTTCTCCGTAGTCTTTCCAGTCAGCAACATCCTTTGTTTTATCTTTTTGAATAATCTCTTCCACAAAACTGTTCCATTCACCACAAGCAGGACATTGTCCGACCCATTTTACGCTTTCATGTCCGCAGTGCTGACAGAAAAAAGATGTTTTTGTTTTACTCATGATCTTAAAATGAAAAGGGCCAATCTCACGACTGACCCTTTTACTTACTAACCCATTAAATTCTACTGCTAAATTAGCACCCGGGGGGGGATTTTTAAAAATAAATTTTCGGTTTGTGAATAACTTTCTCCCTTTTACCAGGGGCTGACAAACTGTATTTTATGAGTTTTTTATTATTTATAATTTATTGATAAACAATTAGATAAGTTTATAATTTTTAAAAATGGGCTTTCTGGTTTAATGGCGAAAAATGTTTTTTTCTCCGATCCGGATGACAAAAAGACTTGAAAAGGGAGGCCTGCAACATTGGCGATAAATTTGATGTAATTTTAGGTACAAATAATAACTCTTCTTATCCATGTCAAACGAAATCATGCTTGTTTCCCTCCTCTTTTTGGGAATCAGTTTTTTGGTATCTGCCATTTTGAAGGGCAAGTTTAACCGTTACAGCAAGCAACCCTTGGCTAACGGTTTGTCCGGACGCGAGATTGCCGAGAAAATGCTTCGTGAAAACGGCATTTATGACGTTACAGTTACTTCGGTGGATGGGTTTCTTTCCGACCACTATAATCCTGTAAATAAAACAGTTAACCTTAGCCCTGAAGTGTATAATGGGACCAGCGTTTCCGCTGCTGCCGTAGCGGCCCACGAATGCGGGCACGCGGTTCAGCATGCTACCGCCTATGGACCCCTTGTTTTCCGTAGCCGTATGGTGCCTCTGGTTCAAATCAGCTCCAACTTGGTAAACTGGATTCTGCTGGCGGGTATGATACTGCTGGCTACCACCAACAATGCTACCGTTCTACTGATTGGTATAATCGTGATGAGCGTCACAGTGCTTTTTACAATAGTTACCCTCCCCGTTGAGTTTGATGCCAGCAAGCGTGCCCTGGCTTGGTTGGATCGCACCAATATCACTAATTCAGAAGAATATCCCATGGCTAAGGATGCCTTGAAATGGGCCGCCACTACCTATGTGGTAGCTGCTTTAGCTGCGGTCGTAACCCTGATTCAGTATATCATGATCTTTCTGAATAGCCGCGAGCGATAATCTTTTTACAATAATCAGATAGAAGGAGAGGAGGTCAGAGTTTGATCTCCTCTTCGTTTTTATCGAAGAAGCGATACTCTGTGAGGTGATAAGAAGTGTCTGCTACCACCTGCGTCTTTTGTCCAAATTGGCGGTTCCATTTGGCCATCTTGGTGTTCCAGAACCACCCTTTAGTTAAATAAGCAAAAAGGATAGGATGCACCACCAATTTTAATTGGGTGTGCTTATGGGTAATTAGATAATTCAGGTTCTTTTCTATCTCATCTTCGAGTAATAGTGTAGAAGATATTTTTCCGGTGCCATTACAAGTAGGACAGGCTTCTTGTGTATTG
Source organism: Chitinophagaceae bacterium (assembly GCA_049425065.1). GTDB lineage: Bacteria > Bacteroidota > Bacteroidia > Chitinophagales > Chitinophagaceae > JJ008. Next base: position 254 of record JBMSWW010000009.1, on the reverse strand, counting down.
ATATTAACCTCGGGCTTCATACGTTGACGCGTAATCTGCATGATGCCAAATTTTGAAATAGGAAGCACCGTATGCTTGGCTCTGTCCGTAGCCATGATCGCTTCCATTTTTTCCAACAGCTTGCGTTTGTTCTCTGGCAACTTCATGTCAATGAAGTCTACCACAATGATGCCGCCCAGGTCACGGAGACGCATTTGTCTTGCAATCTCCTCCGCAGCTTCAAGGTTGGTCTCCAAGGCGTTTTGCTCTTGATT
>JBMSWW010000008.1:0-20835 GCA_049425065.1 Chitinophagaceae bacterium | reverse complement strand
TCTAATTTATTTCAGATCTATATTTTCTGGGAGCTAGTAGGCGTGTCTTCCTTCTTGTTGATTGGGTTCTATTTTAATAAACCTTCTGCAGTGGCTGCCAGTAAAAAAGCATTTATTGTAACACGTTTTGCGGACCTCGGCTTTCTGATTGGTATTTTAATCTTATCCAGCAGTGCAGGTACCCTCGACTTTCAACAGTTGATTGCTACACTCACTACTGAAGGATCTGCACAGCTTCAAAAAGCACAACAAACAATTTTCCTAGGAGCCAGTACCCTGAGCTGGGGACTCGCGTTAGTATTTATGGGTGGTGCCGGTAAAAGCGCCATGTTCCCTTTGCATATCTGGTTGCCCGATGCCATGGAAGGCCCTACGCCTGTATCAGCATTGATCCATGCGGCTACCATGGTAGTGGCGGGTGTTTATTTAGTTGCGAGATTATTTCCGGTATATGCCATCAGTGCCCCTGATTTATTAGAAGGCATTGCCTGGGTGGGGGCTTTCTCCGCAGTATTTGCCGCCATCATTGCTTGCACGCAAACCGATATCAAACGTGTACTCGCCTATTCTACTATGTCGCAAATTGGGTTTATGCTATTTGCACTCGGTGTATCAAAATATGGCGGTGAACAAGGACTGGGCTTTACCGCTTCTATGTTTCACTTATTTACGCACGCCATTTTCAAAGCCTTACTATTTTTATGTGCCGGTGCTGTAATTCATTATGTACACAGCAATGATATGAAAGACATGGGAGGACTGGCTCGTCAATTACCCATTACTCATCTTAGTTTTTTAATTGCTTGTTTAGCGATTGCAGGCGTACCACCCTTTTCAGGGTTCTTCAGTAAAGAAGAAATTTTATTAGCGGCGTATCAGCATAATCCGGCTATATATTGGATCGCCTTGTTCACTTCCGGTTTGACCGCTTTTTACATGTTCCGTTTGTACTTCTCCATCTTTTGGAACAAGCCTGCTCAAGCAGACGCACCTATAAATTCACATGGCGAAGGTGGCTTCCTCATGATGACTCCTTTATTAATCCTAGCTACTGGAGCCGTAACGGCAGGCTTTATTCCGTTTAGTCAGTATGTAAGTAGTGACGGACAACCCTTAACTACCGAATTACATGTGTCGTTCTCTATTGCACCAGTAGCGTTGGGTATCGGAGGTCTTCTATTGGCCTTCATGCTCTACCGAAAAGCCAGTGAGACTCCTGACAAGATCAGTAATTCCTTGGGCATTCTATATCGTAGTGCCTATCATAAATTTTATATTGACGAAGTATATCTCTTTATCACCCATCAGATCTTATTCAATTGGGTGGGAAGACCCATGGCCTGGTTTGACCGAAATGTGATTGACGGAGCGGTGAACCTCACCGGTCGTGGAACTGAATTATTATCCGCCTCTATAAAAAAAATACAGTCCGGAAAAGTTCAATACTATGCCTACGCATTTTTGACAACACTATTGATTTTTGCCGTGCTATTTCTCTATGTGTGGCGTTAAACTGATCTACCAACCATGAACCTGATCTATTTACTAGCAATTCCTTTGGTAACATCACTGCTGGTGTTACTGGCACGCAATGCCACACAGGTAAAAGGCCTCGCGCTGGGCGGTTCGCTGGCACAGCTAGCTATGGCCTTTGTTCTTTTATTTAGTTACCAAAAAGAGCGCGCTATCGGCAACACAGCTACCGTGGTATTTGAACAAAACCATGTTTTATTTAGAAGCTGGAATATCAATCTTCATTTTGGAGTAGACGGAATTTCCGTCGCCATGATATTACTGACTGCATTTGTGGTAGTAGCCGGTGTGTTGGTTTCTTGGAATGTACAGAAGATGACGCGTGAATTTTATTTTCTATTACTCTTACTAGCACTAGGAGCCTACGGATTCTTTATTTCTTTTGATCTGTTCATGCTGTTCTTCTTCTTAGAAATCTCTGTAATTCCTAAGTACTTGTTGATCGGCATCTGGGGTAGCGGTAAAAAAGAATACAGCGCCAATAAACTAGCGGTGATGCTAATGCTCGGATCGGCGTTGATCTTGGTGGGTATGTTGGGACTTTACTTTACCGCTAATTATACCTTCGACATTTTAGCGATTGCTAAAATGCAGATACCCGCTTCTGTTCAGCAATTAATATTCCCATTACTCTTTGTGGGCTTTGGTGTTTTCACCGCCCTATTTCCTTTTCATACCTGGGTACCAGATGGTCACTCCTCAGCCCCCACAGCCGGTTCTATGTTTTTGGCCGGTATCTCAATGAAATTAGGCGGTTATGGATGTTTACGCGTGGCTACCTATCTGCTTCCTGAAGGTGCCTCCATGTATGCTAATTGGATCATCGTTTTATCCGCCATTGCCATTTTGTATGGAGCTTTTGCTACCATGATGCAAAAGGATCTCAAATACCTAAATGCCTATTCTTCGGTGAGCCATGTTGGATTTAGTTTATTGGGTATTGGACTATTAACTAAAACTGCGGTTACCGGTGCGCTATTGCAAATGGTATCGCATGGTTTAATGACCGCTCTTTTCTTTGCAGTAATCGGCATGATCTACGACAGAACACATACCCGTCAGGTAGATGAAATGGGAGGGCTGATGAAAAGAATGCCTTTTATCACCACGATCTTTTTTATTGTAGGTCTTTGTTCACTAGGTCTTCCCGGCCTCAGTGGATTTGTGGCCGAGATGACTTTGTTTATTGGTGGTTGGGAAACTCCTAATCTTCTGCACAGAGTAGCTACTCTCGCTGCTGCGTTTTCTATTGTAGTGACGGCTGTGTATATCCTGCGTGCTGTTGGACGCACGGCTATGGGACCTATTCGAGAGGAACACAACGTTCTTACGGATGCAGGATGGAATGAAAAATTAGCGGCTATCCTGCTGCTGACTGCAATATTGGCTATTGGTATTGCTCCTGGTTGGCTGGTGGATTTGTTAGCCCCAGGTAGTGAATTAATCATCAATCGAATTACCGTATAATCTATAGGTGATGACTGAATTTTTACAACTAATGAAAGCAGAACTGATCCTTACAGGATTACTATTTGTACTGCTCTTCATTAAAATTGGCAAAGGAATTTCGAATGACCGTTTGCTCCCTCTTATCCAGCTACTACTTTTGCTGAATTTCATTGCCGGATTTTTTGGCAACCAGTCAGGATCCTTGTTTGGCAATATGTTTTATACTGACCCCTTACTCATGGTGCAAAAAAATATTCTCAATGGAGGCGTCTATCTTATTTCTTTAGTAACAGCGGACTGGCTGCGCAAGTCAGAGCATTTAGCTGAATACTTTATGCTGCTGTTGGCCTCTTTGTTGGGATTTTTCTTTTTGATCTCCAGCGGTCATCTATTGATTTTCTACCTGGCACTGGAACTAGCCACTATTCCTGCGGCTGCTATGGCGAATTTTGACCTTGATCGTAAACGCTCTTCGGAGGGAGCCATGAAAATGATACTATCCTCTGCCTTCTCCTCTGGTATTTTATTATTTGGTATTTCGCTGATTTACGGAGCTACAGGCACCTTGGCACTTTCCTCTTTATCGCCTCAACTCAATGAATCGCCCCTGCAAGTATTAGCCTTCATGTTCTTGTTTGGATCCTTTGCCTTCAAACTATCGGTGGTTCCCTTTCATCTCTGGACAGCAGACGTCTATGAAGGATCGCCCATGCCTACCACAGCTTATCTCTCAGTAATCTCTAAAGGAGCTACGGCCTTTATTTTCATGACCTTTCTCTATAGAGTTTTTCAGCCACTATTGGATGTTTGGTATACCCTAGTGGTATTACTGGCTATTGCTACTCTGGTAATTGGTAATCTTTTTGCGCTGCGTCAGCAAAATATTAAACGATTCCTAGCCTTCTCTTCTATAGCACAAGTTGGTTTTATACTGGTGGGTATCACGGGCAATAATGTAGGGGCCATGGCTTCTGTGGTATACTTTATCTTGATTTATATCTTCTCTAACCTAGCTGCTTTTGGAGTAGCTACCATTATCAGTGCGCAAACGGGTCGTGAAAACATCGATGATTACAAGGGACTTTATCGTACCAATCCTTTCCTGAGCTGGATCCTGGCTATCTCCCTTTTCTCGCTGGCAGGAATCCCTCCCACCGCTGGATTTTTTGGTAAGCTGTTTTTATTAACCGCAGGAGGCACCAATAACGCGTATTGGTTCATCCTGGTAGCCGCGCTGAATATGATCATTTCTCTATACTACTATTTGAGAGTAGTGCGCGCAGTTTTCATGGATCAGCAAGAACAACCCATACCCAGTCTGTCAATAGCGGCTCCGGTAAAATTAGGACTGCTGCTGTGCGGAGTGGGCATTGTGATAACAGGATTGTACAGTCCGATTTACGATACTATTGCTAAACTGATCAATATCTAGAGAATGGCCATTAATAAGAATCACGAGTTTGAAGAATTGGACGGTGTAAAATGCGGCATCGTAGAAAAGAATGTCAACCCCGCCCGTTTAGCCTTTTTAAAATCGCTACTGGAATTTAATGGCTACACCGTGATTGCAGTGCCCAGTCCTGCCCCCAAGGCCGCAGCCCCGGCAGCAGCGTCTGCTCCAGCATCCACCGAAGAAGCCACTGAACCAGCACCTGCCCCGCCTCCGACACCAGAAACTTACATCGTAGGGGTTACGGATTATACTTTCAATCCTACCAATGCCATCTTTGGTCGCGCCTTAAAAACAGCTGAGGGGCAAATCGTAACTCTGGCTTACTGGCAACAACGAGATTCCATAAGCGAGGACGAAACTCCTTACTACGAACGAGGATAGTGTTCCTGAGAAAATTTTTTACTTAGCCTTACCTTTGGGGCCGCTCAGTTCCCAAATTCACAAACAATTGTCATGCCGATCAAAACTATTATTGAACCTTTCCGCATAAAGTCTGTAGAGCCTATTTATTTCAATACACATGAAGAGCGAGAAGCAATCTTACAAAAAGCGCATTACAATGTATTCAGCATTGCCTCTCGCGATGTATTAATCGATCTACTCACTGACAGTGGCACTTCGGCCATGAGTAGTCGTCAATGGGCTGGTATTATGGAAGGAGATGAGTCGTATGCAGGCAGTCCCAGTTTTTATCGCTTTGAGAACATGGTGAAAAGAATCACTGGTATGCAGTATATTATTCCTACACACCAAGGAAGAGCTTCTGAAAAAATTCTTTTCTCTGCTGTAGGGAAAAAAGGAAAATATTTTATCAGCAATACGCTATTTGATACGACTCGTGCTAATATTGAATTCTCCGGTGCAGAAGGAATCGACCTGATGTGTGCAGAGGGGAAAAATCCTTTGGTGCCCGCTCCTTTCAAAGGAAATATGGATCTCGAAGCGTTGGAACCTACTATTGAAAAAGTAGGGGTTGCAAATATTCCGATGGTCATCATTACAGTGACTAATAATTCCGGAGGTGGACAGCCCGTGAGCATGGCCAACATTCGTGCCGTGAGTCAGGTGTGCAAAAAATATGGCATCCCTTTATTTATTGACTGTTGTCGTTTTGCAGAGAATGCCTACTTCATTAAAAAAAGAGAAGCGGGTTATGAAAACAAAAGCATCGAAGATATTGCCAAAGAGATGTTCTCCTATGCAGATGGTTGCTCCATGAGTGCCAAAAAAGATGCCTTTGCTAACATAGGAGGGTTTCTGGCCATGAACAATCCTGAACTGGCAATGCAATGTCGTAATCTACTCATCATCACGGAAGGATTTCCTACCTATGGTGGCTTAGCCGGAAGAGACCTGGAAGCCATTGCCATTGGACTAGAAGAAGTGATGGACGAAAGTTACCTGCAATACAGAATTCGCAGTATGGAATACCTCACAGAAAAATTAGTAGCCGCTGGCGTTCCCGTGATGCAACCTGCCGGAGGACATGCGGTGTATCTAGATGCCAAATCATTTTTACCCCATATCCCTTCTTCTCAATATCCTGGCCAGGCCTTGGTTGGTGCCTTGTATGTAGAAGGAGGCATTCGTGCAGTAGAGATTGGCTCACTGATGTTTGGTAAATACAACGAACAAAATGAATTGATACCGGCAACCTTGGAGTTAGTGCGTTTGGCGATTCCAAGACGTGTGTATACACAAAGTCATATTGACTATGTAGCGGAGGTGATCATTGAAGTGTACCAAAAAAGAAACGAAATAAAAGGACTTCTCATTACCGAGGAAGCTCCTTTACTTCGTCACTTTACGGCAAAACTGAAACCAGTTTAATAAATCAGGCAATTGCTGCGTTCACCAGGGCTTTCAACTGCGAAATGGGAATTCTTTCCTGGTCCATGGAATCGCGGTGACGGATCGTAACCGTATTATCCTCTTTGGTTTGATAATCCACCGTTACACAGAAAGGAGTTCCCAAGGCATCCATGCGACGATAACGCTTGCCAATAGAATCTTTCTCCTCATAAAAGCAACGAAAATCACTGCGGCAATCGGCAATGATGCTTTCTGCAATTTCAGGAAGACCATCTTTTTTATTCAAAGGCAACACGGCCATTTTAATGGGGGCCAGTTTGGCGGGCAGCTTCAACACCACCCGGCTATCGGATTTTTCCGGCGTACTTAAATCTTGCTCTTCATAGGCATGGCTGAGTACGGCCAAGAACATACGATCCAATCCGATGGAAGTTTCCACTACATAAGGAATATAATTTCCATAAGGTTTGCCCGTGGCAGGATCTATGTCATTGTCAAAATATTGTTGCTTCTTCTTACTGAACTCCTGGTGCTGACGCAGGTCAAAATCGGTACGACTATGAATACCCTCCAGCTCCTTGAATCCCATGGGGAATTCAAATTCGATATCGCAGGCAGCATCAGCATAGTGAGCCAGCTTCACGTGATCGTGATAGCGATATTTTTCGGCAGGAATTCCTAAGCTTAAATGCCATTTCAAACGCTCTGCTTTCCAATATTCATACCATTCTTTTTGAGAGCCGGGACGAATAAAGAACTGCATCTCCATCTGCTCAAATTCACGCATCCGGAAAATAAACTGACGGGCTACAATTTCATTACGGAAGGCCTTTCCGATCTGTGCAATCCCGAAGGGCACTTTCATTCGGCCTGTTTTCTGAACATTGAGAAAGTTCACGAAAATTCCCTGTGCAGTCTCAGGACGCAAGTATACTTTATTATCCTCATCATCGGTAGACACCGTAGAGCCAAACTCCGTAGAGAACATCAAGTTGAACTGACGAATATCGGTCCAATTACAAGTGTCGCTCACTGCACATTTGATCTGGTGGTCTTCAATCAATTTTTTAAGTCCGGCAAAATCATCCTTGGCCAATAAAGCCTCCATGTCAGCAATCAATTGGGCAGCCTGATCTGCTTTGCCATTAGCCTCTAACTCATCGGCAAAACCTTCAATCAAATGATCCACCCGGTATCGTTTTTTACTGTCCCGGTTATCGATCATGGGGTCATTAAAATTATCTACGTGACCACTGGCCTTCCAGGTAGTAGGATGCATAAAAATAGCTGCATCAATCCCCACAATGTTATCTTGCAACTGGGTCATGCTCTTCCACCAGTAATCCTTGATATTCTTTTTCAGTTCACTACCCATTTGTCCATAGTCATAGACAGCTTGCAAGCCATCATAGATCTCACTACTGGGAAAAATGAAACCATATTCCTTACAATGCGAAATAATCGCTTGAAATTTATTCGTGTCGTTCGCCATAGGGTGCAAATATAATCCGCATTTACTCAGCGGAGCTTTTCATTGTTTTGATGACGGATAGCGTCTCTGGAATTTTTCTTTTCCAGATTGCGGGCAAAGGCCTGGGTAAGGTCTACGCCGGTTTGATTGGCAATACAGATCAATACCCATAGCACATCGGCCAGTTCATCGCCCAATTCGCGTCCCTTGTCGGATTCCTTAAAACTCTGATCTCCATACTGACGCGCCATGAGACGAGCCAGCTCTCCTACCTCTTCTGTCAAAATCGCCATATTGGTCAATTCACTGAAATAGCGAACCCCCACGGTTTGGATCCACTCATCCACTTGTTGCTGCGCATTCGATAAGGTCATATTATTCTTTATTTTTTGTGTCAATAACAATAGTAACGGGGCCATCATTTAAGAGTTCTACTTTCATATCGGCCCCAAATTCTCCGGTTTGCACTGAACGACCCAGTTCTCTTTCCAATTGCTGAATCATTTTTTCATAGAGAGGAATCGCAATAGGTGGCTTGCTTGCTTTTATATAGGAAGGACGATTCCCTTTTTTGGTAGAGGCCTGTAAAGTGAACTGACTCACGAGTAATAATCCCCCTTTTTTATCGAGGAGTGACTCATTCATGACTCCAGCAGCATCGTTAAAGATGCGAAGGTTAACAATTTTGTTGCTCAACCATTGGATATCTTCGTCGGAGTCCGCATCTTCAATACCCAACATAACGAGCAAGCCCTGCCCTATGGAAGACTTCAGGGCCCCCTCGATAGTAACAGAAGCCCTGGAAACCCGCTGAATCACTGCTCGCATAATAGAAGTAAATTTGAATACGTAAATGTAGTGCGCCCCCGTGAAAAAACTCCTTAGTCTTTTTTTTATAGTTGTGTTGGCCATAGCGTTGCCTCGAGGCTTTGTAGGCTGTCATAAAATTTTATCTCCGCGTGGGCTTCAGGAAGTAGCACAAGAAATACCGGAAAGTTTTCCCTCTCCTCTTTATCAATTTCGAGATAACCCGCTTACCCAAGAAGGCATTGAGCTGGGACGGCGATTATTTTACGAACCGCGATTATCGGTTGACGGCAATCATCCCTGCGCTTCCTGCCATGAACAAAAAGCCGCATTTGGCACTTTTGAACATGATAGAAGCCATGGCGTATTTGAATCACATACTTTACGCAATGCGCCCGTGCTTTTTAATCTGGCCTGGTCTCCTTTTTTTCATTGGGACGGCGCCTTTAGCAGTTTTGAAAATGAGGCCGTACATCCCATCACCGGCCAATTGGAAATGGGCGATAATTTTCGCAGTGTGATCCATAAACTGGAAAGAGACCCTTATTACCGAAGAGCGTTTCGTGAGGTTTTTAAATCCCCTACCATTGAAGAGCGACAGATTTTAAAAGCCCTGGCCCAGTTTACGGGTACCATGGTGTCTGCTAACAGCAAGTATGATCGATACAAAAAGGGAGAAGTAACTTTCAATGCGCAAGAGCAACGAGGCTACCAATTATTTTTAAACCACTGCAATAGCTGCCATAAAGAACCGCTATTTACTGATAATAGTTTCAGAAATATTGGCCTACCATTAGACCCTGCGTTGAATGATTATGGACGCATGTTGGTAAGTGGACTAAAAGAAGATTCTTTAAAATTTAAAGTGCCGACACTGCGTAACGTAGCCCTAACTTCCAATTACATGCATGATGGTCGTTTCATGACTGTGCAACAAGTGCTCTATCATTATAGGTTTGGGGTACAAAGAAGTAATACACTAGACCCAAGCTTACAAAATGGAATTGCACTCACAGAACCACAGACCAATGACCTGTTGGAGTTTTTAAAAACGCTAAGTGACTCTTCCTTTATTCAAAATCCAAAACTTACAAGGCCGTGACAACACGCTTGCCTTTTAGCGCTTCAAGTCCCTCTTGCTTGGCCTTGATTTCGTTTTCGGTATCTTTTTGAGAACGACGATTATTTTCTAATTTCTTTTCCAGGTCCTTCTCTTCAGTCTTCAAATTCTCCAACTTTTTCTCTGTCTTGATAATTGCATCTTCCTGAGCTTTGATATCCAATTCCAGATTTTCAGCCTCAATATCAGTTACCATAGCACTTAGATAACTTTTAGCTTTATCTGCACGAGCAGGACTTACAGAACGACCTAGAGCTTCGCCATCTTGTATCACAATCATCGTAAGCAGCGTAATATCTTTCCCTTTACGGCTTTTGTTTTCCACTTTGATCATAAAATCGGCCTGTCCCTCTGTAATATCGGGCATAATAGATCCAGAAAAAATCTGATACCCTTTGTCTTTATTGAAGATTCCTTTTTCGGTACGGGGACGATAACCCAGTTTTGAAAATCTTTTCATGACGGCATTCTCTACGGCAGCAACCTGGTAAGGATACTCTGCTAAAAATGCAGGGTATTTCTTTTTATCAAATTCAGCCGTGGCCTCATAGGTCTGGGCATTGGCTATGAAAGAAAGAGACAAGATCAAAGAAAAAAAGAAAACAAATTTTCGCATAGGTGCCATTTTAAGGTGTAAAGATACTGAAACGTTCAAACTGCTATCTTTATGCTTAAACAAATCCGATTGAGCGGCATTCGAAAATTAGCAGGACAAACCCTTTGGTACGGAATTCCAAGTATCACCAGTCGCTTTTTAGGCTATCTCATGAATTTGAGTTTACCCCTCATTTTTAAAGAGCCTGCCAACACCGCTGACCTTACGCTGATCTATGCAGCCGTAGCCTTTCTCAATGTGATTTTTACTTATGGCATGGAAACAGCCTACTTCCGTTTTTCACAAGAAGAGGACAAAACAAAGCTTTACAGCACGCTTTCTATTTCCATATTCGGTACCACCCTGTTATTTAGTAGTATTCTCTGGTTATTAAAGGAGCCGCTCGCAGCCCTTGCTAAACTAGAAGGGCATACTGAATATATTGAATGGATGATCGGGATCTTATTGCTGGACACCCTTTCTACCCTGGCTTTTGCCAAACTTCGTCAGGAGAACAGACCCCGTCGTTATGCCTTTGCCCGCATGGCTTCGGTAGTAGTTAATATCCTAATAGTACTGTTATTCCTGGGCATTATTCCTCGTTACCTAAGCACACACCCCGATAGTTTTTTTAAACAATTCCATTGGGAAGGCGAAAGCGGTATTGTATGGTACTTAATTGGGAATTTTCTAGGAAGCCTTACCACCTTTGTACTATTACAAAACGAATTCCGTCAGGTTCGTTTCCAGTTTGACTGGGCTCTTTGGAAAAGAGTATTACAATACAGTTGGCCCCTGGTAATTGTAGGAATGGGAGGTGTCGTCAATGACATGCTCAGCAGATTACTTTATCAATTTGTGGTAGATCTTCCAGCCGAGCAAGCCAAGCATGAGCTTGGTGTTTTTGGAAATATTATTCGACTTTCAATTGTAATCACTATTGCCATACAGGCATTTCGTATGGCAGCAGAACCTTTCTTTTTTAACCGCAGCAAAGACCAGGATGTAAAAAACACCTATGCACGCGTTCTAAAGTTTTTTGTTTTGGTGTGTTGTACCCTTTTCTTAGGCATCAGTCTTTACATTGACGTGATCAAATGGTTCTTTGAAGCGATCAACCGTGAACGATGGACCGAAGGGCTCTATGTAGTTCCGCTGTTCGCGATGGCCAATATTTTCTTAGGCATCTATTACAATCTTAGCATCTGGTATAAACTCACCAACCGCAATTTAACAGGTGCGTTTATCACGGTGGGTGGAGCCTTGATCACGATTGCACTCACCATTTGGCTGATTCCTATTTATCACTATTGGGGCGCAGCGCTGGCTAGTTTTGGATGTTACCTATTCATGGTGCTTACCAGCTATGGATTGGGACAAAAACATTATCCCGTTCCCTATGAAAAGGGACGCATTTTGTTTTATCTGTTTACCTCTGCGGGCCTATACCTAACGCATCGATTGCTGGTTGACTTCACAGACAGTCGCCTCTTCAACCTTGCTACCGCCACGATATTGCTGGCACTATTTATCTGGATCATCAGCCGGCTTGAACAAAAGGATTATGCACTTTTTCGTAGCCGATCGTAGTGGGCATCCCATGTCCGGAATGAACATGCGTTTGGTCAGGCAATACATATAAACGAGTACGGATACTATTTTCAAGCGTGTTAAAATTAGAGCCTGGCAAATCGGTCCTACCTACACTGCCTCTGAACAACACGTCTCCGCCAATTACCCAGCCCCCTTTTTCATAATAATAACTCACGCTCCCTGGAGAATGGCCCGGTGTAAAAAGCACTTTCAAGAAATCTTCCCCCATAGCAATAAGGTCCCCTTCCGCTACATAATGTATCGGTCCTTCGTAATTGGGAAAAGGCATATTCCAGAGATCGCCCGCGGTTGGGGCATAGTCAAATACTTTTTGTTCGTCGGCATGAAAATGCAATTCCAACCCCCAGGTTTCATGCACAAATTTGTTACCAAATACATGGTCCAAATGACAATGCGTATTGAGTAAAAGGACAGGTTTCAGCCCCTTGGAAGCAATCAATTCCTGCAGTTGCTGTCGCTCCTCCGGAAAATAACAGCCGGGATCTATAATGGCGGTCTCTCCTTTTTCGTTATAGACAAGATAGGTGTTTTCTTGAACGGGGTTGAATAGCAGGGAATGAACGGTCAACATGGCGGGGTTTTCGTACTTTTAAACAAGAATTACAAAGATACTTATGAATAGATTGCAGTGGTTGTTAAGCTTATTGTCCTTTTTGTTGATAGCAGGTGCTAACGCTCAGGTAAATACCGTCCAGTATGGTAAAAACAGAGTGCAGTATCAGCAGTTCAAATGGAAATATTACCAGACTGATAATTTCAATTGTTATTTCAGTCAAGACGGGCTCGGACTCGGAGAATTTGTAGGACAAGTAGCCGAAGCAGAACTGCCTTCCTTGGAAGAATTCATTGAATTCGGATTACAACGTCGCATCAATATTGTTATTTATAATAACTACGATGAAATGCAACAGTCTAATATCGGGATCGGTATTGACTGGCAGAATTCCGGAGGTATGACCAAACTGGTCAATAATAAAATGGTGGTTTATTTCAACGGCAATCATCAACACTTACGCAAACAAATTCGGGAAGGAATTGCCAGAACCTTAGTAGAGAATTTACTTTTTGGGGAGAACCTCGGCGAATTTGCCACGAACCAAGCCCTATTGGATCTACCTAAATGGCTCACCGATGGGTATATCAGCTACGCTGCAGAAAATTGGAACACGACGCTGGATGATGACCTGAGAGCCGTGATGCTAGCGGGGTTATATTCGAATTTCTACCAGTTTGCTTTTGAAAAACCCGCACTAGCCGGTCATGCTTTCTGGAAATACGTAGCGGACAAATACGGTAAGAATAAAGTGACCTATATGCTTTATCTGGCTAGGATCTATCGTAACCTCAACAGCGCTTCTTATAAACTCGCCAAGAAGAAATTCAAATTTGTACTCAGCGATTTTATGACGGACATGCAGGAGTTGTACTTCAAAGATATTCGTGCCCGTCGTAATGCCCCTCGTGGACAATTAGCCGTGAGTGAGTATGCCGGTAAAAAAGATTTCTACCATTTCAATGCCAATCCACTGCCCCGTAGTTTCACCTATGCCGTTACAGAATACAAGAAGGGTAAAGTACAGTTAGTGTTAATGGAGAATTTTATCAATCGTCGCATTCTACTCAAGCAAGGAGTTTTGTCTCGCGAAGACGATAGAAATCCTAATTATCCTTTAGTAGCTTGGGATGGCAAAGGCACAAGACTAGCCGTACTATACAGTGAACAAGGAAAGATCAACTTCTTTGTATATGATCTTGTTCGTCGCATCAAAATCAATAAACAAGTTTGGGAGAAGTTCGATCAGGTATTAGACATGAAATATATGCTCGACAACAACACCCTTATTTTAAGTGCTGTTCGTAGCGGTCATTCCGATATTTACGTATACAAGATCGATAAGCAAAGTATTGAGCAGATCACCAATGATGTATACGATGATCTGGATCCTTCTTTTGTGGCATTCCCCAATAAAACCGGAATTATCTTTTCAAGTAATCGCCCAGAGGCTATGGCGGCAGCTACTGAAGAGAACCCCACTAATAAGTCCTTTAATATTTTCTTAGTTGACAATTGGAATAAATCAGAGACCCGTCAAATTTCCCGTCTCACTAATCTGGGCCGTGGCAATGCCCGCTACCCTTCCCAATACAATACGAGTCATTTTACATTTGTTAGTGATGAAAATGGAATCAATAACCGGTATGCAGGTTTTTTCAGTACTGAAAGAGCCGGCTTAGACACCTTGATTTTCATTGGTGATGAAGTACTGCGTAATCCTGCCCGTGCAGAGGTGGACAGCGTGCTGAAGGACTGGGAAAAAACCGATATCGATTCTGTAGGATACGTTTCCGTGACAATGGATTCTGCCTATGTGTTCCCTCTCACCAATTATCAAAGTTCTTTGCTAGAAACACGTACCGCTGGCGACAATCAACAAATCAGTGAAGTGGTAAAACTGGGCGATGCTAAATTGTTGTATCGCTTAAAAGTGGATGAGAACGCGCTTCGTCGTCGTAATGTAACAGCCAGACCTACTGAATACTTCCGTAAGCTCATTGAGGAAGACAAAAAATTACAACGCAAAGTAATCAGCAAGCCTGTATCCGTAGACACTACAGTGAAAAAGGCAGCTGATGTTTTCAGTACCGGCTTTGAGGATGAACCTGCAGGGGGTGTGGAGGCTACCAAAGGCAGCGATAAAGCCTCTGCCCTCATTCGCAAAAAAGGAAAAATATTCGCTTATCGTCCTCCCAAGTTTTTCAATGACTACTTGGTATCCGGATTCAACAACAATGTACTCGTTACCCGATACCAACCTTATCAAGGTGGATATGGACCTATTACCTTGAGTAATAATAATCCGCTCAATGGAATTGTAAGAATCGGTACTTCTGATCTGATGGAGGACTGGAAATTTGCAGGAGGCTATCGCATAAGCCCCAGCTTAGACGCGAACGAGTATGTGTTTACTACGCAATATTTGAAAAGAAGAATCGATTATGGGGTTACCTACTATCGTAACACGGTAAAGAGTCCTCCCATTTATAACGACTCCTTATTCTTTGATGCTAAACTCCACTCCAATCTTTATCAGTTTAGCGTAAGCTATCCCTTCAATAAAGTAAGAAGTCTGCGCATCAATGCCGCGTATCGTAGCGATCGTTATGTAAAGCTGGCGAACCCTGCCTATCCCGATCAATCGCTCAAAGCGAAGGATGATGTATTGAAATACGCACTGGCGCATATTGAATTTGTACATGATGACGCGATTAGTCCTGCGCTCAATATTTGGAACGGACTCCGCTGGAAAATTTATTGGGACTACAGTGCGCAGATCGGCAAGAACGAAAAAAATGTAACCGGTGATTTTCCTTACACCATGAACTTTGGATTTGATGCGCGCCATTATCTTCCCATTTATCGCAACATCATTTGGGCGGTTCGCGGAGCGGGTGATTTTTCTTGGGGTAAACAAAAATTCATTTACTATTTAGGCGGCGTTGACAACTGGCTGATGTTTGGACAGAATCAACGTAGAGATGGTTCTTACCGCTACTTTGATCCTGCCAACATACCTGCTCCTGATGCAGAGTACTCCTATGAGTCACTGGCTTTAAATCTTCGCGGCTTTAAACAAAATGTAGCTAACGGAAACAATGCGTTAGTGTTTAACAGTGAAGTACGTATTCCTGTTTTCTCCAGCTTTATTAATCGTCCTATCAACAATGCTTTCTTGCGCAATTTTCAATTGGTGCAATTCATTGATCTGGGAACGGCATGGAATGGCGCCTACAATAAATTGGAGAGACCTTATGTGTCTTACACCGCCAACCCTGTTTCGATACGCGTGAAGGCAGGAGGTATAGGACCCTTTGCAGGAGGCTATGGTTTTGGTGCCAGAAGTACCCTGTTGGGTTATTTCCTGCGCTTTGATGCCGCTTGGCAGATGAATAGCTTCTTCAAAGGGAAACCCCAATATCATTTGGCATTAGGGCTTGACTTTTAGTGATAGTTTCGGAGGCTTTTATTACCTTACTACTTCCAAATTATTGCTATGCCCTCTTCCTATATTGTAGCGCTGGACCAAGGCACTACCAGCAGTCGCACTATCATATTCAATGCAGAAGGTAGCATTGTGGGCCTTGCTCAAAAAGAATTCAAACAACATTATCCAACACCGGGCTGGGTAGAACATGATGCTCATGAAATTTGGGAGACACAACTGTCTACCCTGATTGAGGCTATTGCCAAAGCGAGGATAAAACCTGACCAAGTATCAGCAATCGGTATAACTAATCAACGAGAGACTACGGTGGTTTGGGATCGACAAACAGGAGAACCCATTGCGCCCGCCATTGTATGGCAAGACCGTAGAACCGCGGGGTATTGCGATGAACTAAGAGCCGCGGGCAAAGCAGAACTCTTACAACAAAAAACAGGATTGATTCTGGATGCTTACTTCTCGGCGACCAAACTAAAATGGATTCTTGACAACACTAAAGGCGCCAGAGAAAAATCTTTGCGAGGAGAATTGGCATTTGGTACTATAGACTGCTGGTTGATTTGGAAACTCACCAATGGCAAAGTACACGCCACCGATGTGACCAATGCTTCACGCACTTTACTTTTCAATATCCATACGCTAACCTGGGATGCTGAACTATTATCCCTGTTTGATATTCCCTCCAACATACTTCCCACTGTAAAAGCCAGCGCTGGCAATTTTGGAGATTGTACCATTATTCCCGGAGCCACGATTCCCATTGCTGGAGTAGCCGGAGATCAGCAGGCGGCTCTGTTTGGTCAACTCTGTTTGGATCCCGGCATGGTGAAAAACACCTACGGTACCGGATGCTTTATGCTAATGAATACCGGCACTAAGGCCATCCGCTCTCATCATCAAATGCTCACAACAATTGCTTGGCAAATAGAAGGTGTAACGGAATATGCGCTCGAAGGATCCGTGTTTATTGGCGGTGCCGTAGTACAATGGTTGCGCGATCAATTGAAAGTAATTCATAGTTCCCCTGATATAGAAAAATTAGCTTCGACTGTTACAGACAGCGACGGCGTCTACATAGTACCTGCTTTTGCAGGACTCGGCGCACCGCACTGGAATCCCTATGCGCGCGGTTCTATATTTGGATTGACCAGAGGAAGTAATCAGGCACATATTGCCCGTGCTTCGTTGGACAGCATTGCCTATCAATCTGCCGATTTATTAAGTGCCATGGAAGCAGATGCAGGAATTCCTATTCGTGAATTACGAGTGGACGGAGGTGCCACCGTCAATGATCTACTTATGCAATTTCAATCGGATCTGTTGAATTCAAAAGTGGTAAGACCGGTAATTACCGAAACCACTGCCTTAGGCGCTGCTTACTTAGCAGGATTAGCTGTGGGCTATTGGAAAAATAAAGAAGCGCTACGTGAGCTCTGGAAAGCGGATCAGGTTTTTACTCCCTCTATTGAGGAAGATAGACGAAAAGAATTGATCAAAGGCTGGCAACGGGCCGTAAGAGCAGCCATTGCCTGGGCCAATGACAAATAAATAATCAACATCAATCATTTATTTTATGACAGCATTTTGGAGTGAATTCGTGGGCACTGCCTTGATGATTCTTTTTGGAGGTGGCGTAGTAGCCAATGTGGTTTTAGAAAAATCAAAAGGACAACAAGGTGGCTGGATCGTCATTACACTAGGTTGGGCCATGGCTGTTTTTCTAGGCGTATACAGCTCCGTTCACTTGGGAGGACAAGGACATTTAAATCCTGCCGTGAGCATGGCATTAGCTCATATGGGGAAGCTAGACCTATCGCTATTACCTGTCTACGTTGCTGCACAATTTGCGGGTTCTTTCACCGGCGCTATTATGGTGTGGATCGTCTATCAAAAACATTTTGATGCAACTACCAATGCAGATCTAAAAATGGCCATCTTCTGCACTGCGCCTGCTATTGAAAACAAAACAAATAATTTACTCACGGAGATCATCGGCACATTTGTATTGGTCTTCGGGGCGCTTTGTCTTTCTCCTGCCGCTGCTACCCTGGGATCTTTAGATGCCCTTCCTGTTTCCTTACTGGTATTAGGGATTGGATTATCATTGGGAGGACCCACGGGTTATGCCATCAATCCTGCTCGTGATTTGGCACCACGAATAGCACATTTTTTATTACCCATTCCCGGTAAAAGAGATAGTGGTTGGGGTTATAGCTGGATACCTATCATCGGGCCTATCATCGGTGCCCACCTCGCCGCGTTAGTATATGTATTGTTGACTAAATAAAAAGAGGAAAACTATATTTGATCGCAGGCTTCCAAAATAATCTGACAGGCTTTTTCTAATTGCGCTTCAGAAATTAACAAAGGCGGAGAAATACGCAAGCAATTTGAGGCAAATAAAAACCAATCCGTGAGTACCCCTTTTTGAATAGCGTAGTCTATTACTTTTTTACATTGCTCAAAAGAATCAAATTCTACTGCCATCCATAAACCTGCAGAACGAAGGGCTTTGATTTGTGGATGTACTAGTTTCTTTTTGAGTAAGGCTTCTTTGTTGGAAATGGTTGACAACTTTACCTCTTCCAATAAAACTTGCAACCCCGCTAAACCAGCGGCACATGAAACAGGATGTCCCCCAAACGTGGTGATATGACCCAGCACCGGTGCTTCTGCCAGGGCATCCGTTCTTTTTTTATCCGCAATAAAGGCACCAAGCGGCATACCACCCCCTAGAGCTTTTCCCAACACCAAAATATCAGGCTCAATGCCAAAGGATGTAAATCCCCAAAGAGAACCGGTTCTTCCAAAGCCAGCTTGTATCTCATCCAACACCAATAGTGTGCCCGTTGCTGTACATTTTTTTCGAAGCGCATGTAGCCACTCCGTAGCAGGAGATTTAATACCCGCTTCGGCCTGCACGGTTTCTGCAATGACACAAGCCACCTCCTCCGTAATCCAGTCCATAGCAGAGGGATTATTATAATCCAAGTGACATATATCTGGTAATAAAGGACGAAAGGCATTGCGCCAGTATTCATCGCCCATGATACTGAGTGCTCCTTGGGTAGATCCGTGATAAGAGTTTTTAAACGCAATAATTCGAGTGCGTCTGGTCACCCTTTTTGCCAGCTTCATAGCCCCTTCAATCGCTTCAGCCCCTGAATTTGTGAAGTAAACGGAGTTTAAGGAAACCGGTAGTTGCTCAGTTAAGGCTTTCGCAAATTTTACCTGGGGCGTTTCTACAAATTCTCCATACACCATGATATGCAGGTAGGCATCCAGTTGCGCACGAATAGCGTCTAACACACGAGGATGACGATGTCCCACGTTGGCTACACTAATACCTCCTATTAAATCGATATACTCCTTCCCCGCGGCATCGAACAACAGCGATCCTTCGGCCCGCACAATTTCAAGCGCCAAGGGCGCCATCGAGGTTTGGGCTACGTGTTGTAAAAAAAGTTCTCGCTGATTCATACTCCGCAAAGGAAACAACAAAATTCCACCTTTCGAAATTTCCCTACTTTGCAAAAAAAATCCATGGCACTGATTCTACCCGTTCAAAATAAAACACCCCAAGTAGGCAATAATTGTTTTCTCGCTCCCAATGCTACCTTGGTAGGCGATGTTACCATGGGAGACGACTGTAGTGTCTGGTTTAATGCGGTGATCCGAGGTGATGTGAACTTCATCCGCATGGGCAAAAAAGTAAATGTGCAGGATGGAGCCTGTATTCACGGCACTTATCAAAAATGCGGCACTACCATCGGTAACAATGTTTCCATTGGACATAATGCAATTGTGCATGGCTGTACCTTGCATGACAATGTACTCGTAGGAATGGGAGCTATTGTCATGGACAATGCTGTGGTACAATCCAATACGATCATAGCAGCTGGCGCCGTAGTGTTAGAAAATACTATTTGTGAACCTGGCAGTATTTATGCAGGCGTTCCTGCCAAAAAAGTGAAAGACATTTCAAAAGAACTGATTGATGGAGAAATTGAAAGAATTGCGAATAATTATTTGCATTATGCCAGCTGGTTCAAAAAATAAGCACACTATAATTTAGCGTACATTCGTTATCCTAATAATTATTGCATGCGTAGGATTCTTACTTTCTTATTATTTGTTACCCTGGTAACCAGCCTCGGCTCTTGTGGAATCTTAAAAAAAGTTTTTAAGCCCAAGGATAAATATGGCTGTCCCTCCAATGGGAAAAATGTAGGTGCAGAAAAAATCATCTCCGGAGACCCGGACGCTATGAAGGCGATGAAAAAAGCTAAGAAATTTAAGTCCTGATTGCAAAACCCCTTGGCGCCTTCTAATAATTTTTCTCCTCGATAGAATCCAGAATCGTTAGATAGCTCACGTAACGATCCTCATGGATGATTCCCTGGCCCACCGCCGCTTTCACCGCGCATCCTGGCTCATTATAATGCTGACAATTGTTGAATTGACAATGATGAATACGATCTCTCATCTCCGGAAAATAATGAGAGAGTTCTTGCTTGCTGATATCAACTAGTCCAAACTCTCTCATACCGGGTGTATCAATCACTTTACCTCCATTAGGCAGATCAAACATCTCGGCAAAAGTGGTGGTATGTTGCCCCTTGCCGCTCCATCCGCTGATATTTTGAGTCTTTCTGTCAATGCCAGGCACCAAGAGATTCAATAGTGAAGATTTACCTACTCCGCTATGTCCGCTCAGTAGCGTTACTTTATTACAGAGAAATTCATGCAACTCCTCCATCCCCTCCTGCTTCTCTGCACTCACTAACAATACCGGATAGCCAACCCCAGTGTACATATCACAAAGAGATGCATACAAATTCATCTCTTTGTGTCGATATAGATCTGATTTATTGAATACAATCAGTGGTTTTACATGATACATTTCACAGGCTACTAAAAAACGATCAATAAACCCCTGTGAAGTTCTCGGTTCTCGTAACGTAATAATCACGGCAGATT
>JBMSWW010000007.1:0-21641 GCA_049425065.1 Chitinophagaceae bacterium | reverse complement strand
CGTGCAACCTCAGGAAATTCTTTTTGTGGTGGATAGCATGACGGGGCAAGACGCGGTGAATACCGCCAAGGCCTTTAACGATCGCCTGGATTTTACGGGAGTAGTGCTCACCAAATTAGATGGTGATACGCGTGGGGGTGCAGCCATCTCCATTAAATACACCGTAAATAAGCCGATTAAGTTCACCAGCAGTGGAGAGAAAATGGACACCCTGGATATTTTCTATCCAGACCGTATGGCACAGCGGATTTTGGGGATGGGAGACATTACGACCTTGGTGGAGAAAGCCCAAGCTCAGTTCAATGAAGAGGAAGCGAAAAAGCTGGAGGCTAAAATCAGAAAAAACAAGTTTGATTTTGCCGATTTCAAAGCCCAGTTGGAGCAGCTGAAAAAAATGGGAAACATGAAGGACATGCTTTCCATGATTCCCGGTGTTGGCAGTAAGGTAAAGGACATTGATATTGATGAAAATGCTTTCAAGGGTATTGAAGCCATGATCAATTCCATGACTCCAGAAGAGAGAGCAGACCCTGATTTGATTGACATGAGCCGTAAAAAAAGAATTGCCCAGGGCAGTGGAAAAGACCTTCAAGAGCTGAATAATTTCCTGAAACAATTCCAGCAAATGAGAGATATGATGAAGAATATGAACAAGTTGGGTTCTTTTGGCAAGATGATGCCTGGAATGAAACGTTAAAAACTTGTCCAATAGACCTTTCGACTGTATATTTGCACCCCGGTTTTTACCGGATCTAACAATTATTGTTTAACGCTGTTAAATTTCTATTTATGTCAGCAAAAATTCGTCTCCAAAGACACGGGTCTAAAAAAAGACCTTTCTACTTCATCGTTGTGGCCGACTCACGCGCTCCCCGCGATGGTAAATTCATCCAAAAGTTAGGAACCTACAATCCCCTCACCATCCCTGCTACCATCCAGTTGGATCGTCAAAAGGCATTGGAATGGTTGAACAAGGGTGCTACTCCTACTGACACTGTACGCCGTATTCTCAGCTTTAAAGGGGTTCTTTATCTGAAACATTTGTTGCGTGGTGTTGGCCTCGGACTTTTTGATGAAGCTGCTGCTATGCAAAAGTTCACTGACTGGACTGCAGAGCACGATGCGCAAATTAAAAAACGCCAGGATGACTCACAGCGCAAACGCAAAGACGGCCGCAATGCTGTTTTAGCCGCTGCTGCTGCTAAGAAAGCCGAAGCTGCTGCTGCTTCACAAGCCGCCGCCGCTGCTGCTGAAGCAGCCGCTGAAACTGCCGCTGAGGAATCAGCTGCACCTGCAGAAGAAGGCAGTACAGAAGCTTAATATCCTCCTGTCTCCAACTCTTTGAATCCCGGTTATAAACCGGGATTTTTTTTGCTCCGGGTTATTGATTTGTTTTGCAGTATATGGCATCTTACTTCAAGATTGGAAAATTTGTATCGGCACATGGATTAAAAGGTGAACTTATTCTCCAACACGAGTTGGGGAAAGCCACCGAACTCAAAGGAGTAGAAGCGCTTTTTATCGAAGACAAAAAAGGAAGTTTTCTCCCCTACTTTATCCAGATTGCCAAGAAAAAATCGGCAGAAGAAGTAGTAGTTCAAATCGAGGGCGTGGACGTACGCGAAAAGGCACTTTTATTAGCTAGCAAACCCGTATGGATTCCCGAAGAAGAATTTCATCGATTAGCGGATCGTTCTGCCCCTGCTAATTTGCTAGGCTATGCCATTGTAGAAAACAAAAAGTCGCTAGGCATCATCGAAGAAGTCATTGAACAACCACAGCAACTGGTATGCCGCATCCTCATCAATGAAAAAGAGGTATTGATTCCGCTAAACGAGTCTACACTAGTAAAGATCAATCATGCAAAAAAAATAGTGGAAGTAACACTTCCCGAAGGACTATTGAACATTTATCTCTCCTGAATTGAATTCACGTGTCGGACACTCCGAACTATATTGCCCATTTTGATCTAGATTCTTTCTTTGTATCGGTGGAAGTTTTACACAACCCCTCCCTCAAGGGGAAACCAGTGGCAGTAGGCGGTGGTGAAAGAGGCGTGGTGGCTGCCTGTAGTTATGAAGCTCGCAAATTTGGCATTCATTCTGCCATGCCCATGAAAAGAGCCCTGCAATTATGTCCGCAGTTAATTGTTACCAATGCCAGCCGTCAACAATACAGTTACTATTCTCGTTGGGTCACCAATCTCATTGCTGAAAAAGTTCCCCTCTTTGAAAAAGCTAGTATCGATGAGTTTTATGTTGACCTCTCCGGCATGGACCGTTTTTTTGGAGTGAAAAAATTTGCACAAGAACTAAGAGAATATATTACCTCTCAAACAAAGTTGCCTATTTCTTGTGGAGTGGCCACCGCTCGATTTATTGCAAAAATGGCAACGAATGAGGCCAAACCTAATGGCTTTTTACTAATTCCTCCGGGAAAAGAAACCGCTTTTCTGTGGCCGCTTCCCATTGAAAAAATCAATGGCGTGGGAGAGCAAACAGAACGTTTATTAAAGAGCAAGGGAATTTATCATATTGAAGACATTGCCAGAACACCTGTTGAATTGATGACCCAGTATGCAGGAAAATGGGGAGAATCGCTTTGGCATAAGGCCCATGGGAAAGGAAGCACCACTTTGCATACAGACTGGGAACAAAAAAGTGTTAGCCATGAAACCACATTTGATGAAGATCGTACCGATCTGCCATTCTTATACCAACAACTGGTCATGTTAACCGAAGCCACGGCCACCGATGTAAGAAAAGAAGAAAAGTTATCAGGCTGCGTCACCGTCAAAATAAAATATAGCGATTTTGAAGTGGCCTCCAAACAAGAAACTATCGATTATACTGCGATGGATGACACCCTCACGGCCAAAGTCAAAACCTTATTTGACCAACTCCATCAAAAAGGACGCCCGATACGATTATTAGGAGTACGTTGTAGTCAATTAGTACCCGTTACCTTACAAATGAGTCTTTTTGAGCAGCGCGCTGAAAAACTACAGCTCTATTTAACGATGGACGAATTAAATGACCGATACGGCAAAAAAACGTTGACCAAAGCGGCCACACTTTCTCCCCGGTCTAAAACAGAAGACAAGAGCTGAGGGATTACTTAGTTATATCTTTGCATCGTAAATTTACACTCACACCCAATTCATACGATATGTCAGCCGCTTGGAAAGAATATCAGGAAAAAAATCAGGAGCGTTTTTTACAAGAAATGATGGAACTGCTTCGCATTCCCTCCGTGAGTGCGCGCAGTGAACACAAAGAGGATATGCTTCGTTGTGCCGAAGCAGTGAAAAAAAGTTTATTGGAAGCCGGCTGTGATACCGCGACTGTGATGCCTACTAAGGGACACCCAGTGGTATACGGAGAAAAAATAATCAGTACTACTGCACCAACAGTATTGGTATATGGACACTATGATGTGCAACCCGCTGAGCCTCTGGAATTATGGCATACTCCTCCCTTTGAACCCACTATCAAAGACGGAAAGGTATTTGCCCGTGGCTCAGCAGACGACAAGGGTCAATTCTATATGCATGTAAAAGCGTTTGAAATTTTAAATAAAACAAACACTCTTACTACGAATATTAAATTCTTGATTGAGGGAGAAGAAGAAATTGGCTCTCCCAATCTGGGCCCTTTTGTGGCCGCCAATAAAGAATTATTAAAAGCAGATGTTATCTTGATCAGCGACTCTGCCATGCTAAGTATGGAAAATCCTTCATTAGATACAGGCGTACGAGGACTTAGCTATATTGAAGTAGAAGTAACAGGACCCAATCGCGATCTCCACAGTGGTACCTATGGAGGAGCTGTCGCCAATCCAATTACTATCTTGGCCAAAATGATCGCCAGTTGTCACGATGAAAACAATCACATTACTATTCCCGGATTCTACGATGACGTTGTAGTGGCCAGTGAGCCAGAGAGAACGCTTATTAACAAAGCTCCTTTTGATGAAAAAGAATATAAAGTAGAATTAGGCATCCAAGAACTCTGGGGTGAGAAAGGGTACAGCACCTACGAGAGAACAGGTATCCGTCCTACTATAGAAGTAAATGGCATCTGGGGTGGCTATACAGGAGAAGGCTCTAAAACAGTACTTCCTTCTAAAGCCTATGCTAAGATTTCAGCAAGATTAGTACCTAATCAATCTTCAGAGAAGATCACTGAAAAACTGATCAACTATTTTCAATCCATTGCCCCTGCTTCTGTACAGGTAAAAGCACAGTTACACCACGGAGGAGAGCCGTATATGACTCCCATCGATAGCAAAGGTTATCAAGCAGCCTCGAAAGCAGTCGAGAAAACGTTTGGAAAAACTCCGATTCCCGTGCGTGGAGGAGGCAGTATTCCCATCTGTTCCATTTTGGAAAAAGAACTGGGCATTAAAATTGTTTTCATGGGATTTGGGTTGGACAATGACAACCTGCATAGTCCCAATGAAAAATATAATCTAGAAAACTATTATAAGGGAATAGAAACCATCCCCTATTTCCACCATTACTTTGCCAGCTAGTAATGAGCACTCCGGAAAAATTACGACTAGATAAATATCTCTGGGCCATCCGTTTATTCAAAACCCGAGCATTGGCTTCTGCAGCCTGCCAAAAAGGAAAAGTAAAATACCAGGAGGAGGCCGCAAAGCCTGGAAAGAATGTACACCTTGGAGATATCTATGAAGTAAGAACGCCGGATAAAAGATGGAAAATCAAAGTGACGGGTCTCCTCGAAAAAAGAGTAAAATACCAAGAAGCCATTCAGCATTACTTGGACATTACCCCCAAAGAAGAATTAGAAAGATTACAATATCAAGCAGCCAGTTTTCATACCGGTAAACGACCTAGTAAGATTGGTCGTCCCACTAAAAAAGAACGCAGAGAACTAGACGATTTTTTGCAAGAGGACTGAGTGAATACGCTTTCTTGACCAAGGTCATTTTAATCCTTTGCTCCATCATAGATACCTAACCCGCCATAGTGTAGTTTCGAAGTTCAATTATAAAACTTCAAAATAATTACTATGGAAAACAAATTAATGGAAAGATCCACGCGTAGCTGGCCCACCTTATTTGGAGATGGATGGTTAGACCGTATGCTAAATGCCCCCTTAGACGAATACTTTAACATGAGTAGGGTAATTAATGTGCCCTCTGTGAATGTTTCTGAAACGGACAAGGAGTATATCGTTTGTTTAGCTACACCGGGTATGGACCGCAAAGATTTCAAAGTAGAAAGTACCGAAGACACGCTTACGATCAGTGCTGAAAAAGAAAAAGAGGAAAAAGAAGAAGGAAATGGCCGCTATAATCGAAGAGAATATAATTATAGTAGCTGGAGTAGAAGTTTTACCCTCCCTGAAAATTGTAACCGTGATAAAATCGATGCAGAGTATAAGCATGGAGAACTTCTTATTCATATTCCTAAGCTGGAAGTAAAGAAACCCAAGAACGTGCACAACATTGCCGTCAGTTAATGACGGGATGGCCCCAAAAGGGTACCCCTGCCTAAGCGGGCAGGGGTTTGTTTTTCTACAAACCCAACATGTAGTATCTTGGTTAGGTGAGAGGATTACTTTTAATTTTTATTGGTATAATCATTCTTGCCTGTAACAAAACCAGTCCCCGAAACAATGACCGGGAGTCTCCTGTTGTTACCCTTACGGCTCCGGGCAATAATGCAATAGTATCCCCTGGTTTTCCGCTGAATATCACTGGCAGTATCACCGACAATCAATACATAGCAGAGGTACATATTCACATCACGAATCTTAACACCGGACAGCTAATGTTGGATGTACACCTATATCCAGCTGCAGCCCAAACCTCTTTTTCACAAGCCTTTACCCCACAAGCGGGCCAACGATACAGAATTCAAGTAATTGCCCGTGACCGATCTGTAAACGAGGGAATTCAAACAGTAGAGATAAGCGCATAACCTGGACAATTATATTTGCATGATGCATATAGATATTCTCACTGTTTTACCGGGTTTGCTGGAGAGTCCTTTTCAGCATAGTATGATGAAAAGGGCACAAGACAAAGGCTTACTCACCATACAAGTTCATCCCTTGCGCAATTGGGCCGTAAACGAATATGGACAAGTAGACGACTATCAATACGGAGGAGGAGCGGGCATGGTGATGATGTGTGAACCGCTCGCAAAAGCCATTGATGAATTATCGACAGCCCGTAAGTATGATGAGATCATCTATCTGACTCCTGACGGTACTACCTTCAATCAATCTATTGCCAATCAACTTTCGCTACAAGAGAATTTATTGTTGATCTGCGGCCACTACAAAGGCATTGATGAAAGAATCAGACAACACTATGTCACCAAAGAAATTTCTATTGGTGATTATGTATTAAGTGGTGGTGAATTGCCCGCTGCAATTCTAGTAGACACCATTGGCCGACTGATTCCGGGCGTACTCAATGATGAAACCTCTGCTCTCACCGATTCTTTTCAAGACAATTTATTGTCTCCGCCCGTATATACCCGACCTGTCGATTTCAGAGGATGGAAAGTACCGGATATACTGATGAGTGGCAATCATAAACTTATCGACGAGTGGCGACATGAAGAAGCTCTAAAAAGAACACAAGAAAGAAGACCTGATTTATTAACTGATTAATATTGGATATGTCAACTAAAAGAAGAGAGTTTTTACGTCAACTTGCTGTAGGCGGATCTGCCTTAGCTACCGGATTACCTGTGATGGCCAGTGGCACAACTGATGAAGAAATTGAAAAGTCTTCGCACTATGAAAAAAAGCAACCCCAATTCAATATGTGCGGGTATGCGGCACCAAAATTAGAAACCGTTCGCATTGGAATCATTGGAATTGGAATGCGTGGGTCCGATGCAGTAGCCAGGTTGTCTTACATAGAAGGAACTGAAATAGTAGCGCTTTGTGACAAATATCCGGAACGAGTAGTAGCTGGTCAAAAAACATTGGCATCACTGAATAGACCAAAGGCGCGTGAATACAGTGGAGAGGAAGGGTGGAAAGCACTTTGTGAAAGGGGCGAGGTGGACCTCATTTATACTTGCACTCCTTGGTCACTACACACCCCCATTGCGCTACACGCCATGAACCACGGAAAACATGTAGCTACTGAAGTGCCTGCGGCCCTCACGCTGGAGGATTCTTGGAAGCTGGTAGAAACTTCAGAAAAAACAAAGCGTCATTGTATGATGCTGGAAAATTGCTGCTACGACTTCTTTGAATTGCTCACGCTGAACATGACCAGACAGGGATTATTCGGAGAATTGGTGCATGCAGAAGGAGCCTATGTACACGATCTTTCTACTGGTTGGCTATTCAATAAAAGAGCCTATGCCGATATGTGGCGGCTAAAAGAAAATATTGGGAAAAACGGAAGCCTATATCCTACTCACGGTATTGGACCAGTAGCACAATGCCTGAACATTAACCGCGGGGATCAAATGGAGCATTTAGTGAGCATGAGTACCGCTGATTTCAGTTTGGCTCCCCTGGCAAAAGAGATGGCCGCTAAGGATGAATTCTTCAAACCTTATGAAGGAAAATCCTATCGTGGGAACATGAACAATACCATGATCCGCACGATGAAAGGGAAAACTATTCTGATTCAACACGACGTGTCTACTCCTCGTCCCTACTCGCGCATTCACTTGTTGAGTGGCACCAAGGGCATGGCGCAAAAATGGCCCTCCCCGGCCAAGATCGCTTTTGGCCATAGTTGGATCAAAGAAGCAGAATTTAAAGAGTTGGAGAAAAAATATACACTTCCAATAGTTCAACATATCGGAAGTATTGCCAAAGAGGTTGGCGGCCATGGCGGCATGGACTTTATCATGGACTGGCGATTGATTGATTGCTTGCGTAATGGTCTGCCCTTAGACCAGGACGTGTACGATGCCGCCGCCTGGAGTTGCTTGGTACCCCTTAGTGTACGCTCTGCAGAAAAACGCTCCAGAACCGTAGACATTCCAGATTTTACCCGCGGAAACTGGAAAATGAATCAACCCGTCAACCTCACCTTAGAAGGGGGTGGAACTACCGGTGTACGATCTCTGAAGCCGAACCTAAAAATGTAGTTGAGAATGGCCTAAATTTGGTTACCGTCATTATGAGGACACTGACCGTCATCACCGATCCAGTTTATAAAGAACCCTCGCAGTTTTCTGCCTACGAAGAGTTTTGGCTTCTATATATTAATGATAAACGAGATCTTCCCTTTATTCGTCTGCTAACAGGTATTCATCTTTTTGTGATACCAGTAGCCGTTCTTTTGTATACCCCTTTATTACAAGGATGGATCTGGTGGTTGGCTTATATCCCCTACTTCTATATTTCTCAATTATATTTCAAAGGACGATTTGGACTGATGTTGCACTGTATTGTGCACCGAAAACTTTTTAAAAAAAGCTACGAATTTTTATACCATTGGGTGATCTGGATCGTCTGTCCTTTTTTTGGCCATACCCCTGAAACTTATTTTATTCATCATATAGGCATGCACCATGTGGAAGACAATATGGAAGAAGATGCCAGCAGCACCCTACGTTATCAGCGAGATAGCTTGAAAGATTTTTTTCGCTATGTAGGAAGATTTTTATTGATGGGCTTTCAAGACACTTTTGCCTATTTCTTTGCGAGAAAGCGTAAGAAATTCTATATGCGTCTAACCGCAGGCGAAGTTGCTTTTTATCTTTTCTGTATTATAGCTTCGTTAATTAATTTTAAAGCGACGCTATTTATTTTCATAATTCCTTTTTTATTTGCACGAATTGTGATGATGCTCGGCAATTGGGCACAGCATGCCTTTGTAAATCCTGAAAACTTACATAACAACACCATCAATTGCATCAACACACCCTACAATCAAACTTGTTGGAACGATGGCTACCATGCCATACACCATACTCGCCCTGCTTTGCACTATACCGACATTCCGTTGGAGTTCCAAAAAAATAAATCTAAGCTGGCAGAACATAAGATTTTCACCTTCGAAGGAATTCATTACCTACATATTTTTATTTGGCTAATGACCAAGCGCTATGATAAACTGGCCGCGCATTTGGTGAACATCGACAATATGTTCTCCAACGAAGAAGAGGCTATTGCCCTACTGAAAGAGCGCACCAAAAAAATTGGATAGCGTAGAGAATATCCAAATTACAGAACAATCAAGCTTCTTGCCCATTCCATAAAGCCCCTCCGATACTGTCTCGACTAGCACCAGTTACAGAAGATAACACCGTTGATTCCTGTCTCCATCTTAATACCGCTAAGAAGCCCATGATCAAGGCTTCTTTATAATTGATAACGGGTTCTTCAGGAATCACCACTTCTACGTTCAAGACAGCTACTTGTTCTCTCAGCGTGGCGATCAAGTGCTCGTTAAATGCACCACCACCGGTCACTAATAATTTTCTTGGCTTTTTTTCTTGATGCAGCAACAAGGAGGTAATGGAATTTTTTATTTGAAATGCAATATGAGCGGTATACGTAGCTAGTAAATCTTCTGCGGAAAGTCCAGTCGCTTTTAATAACGGAATAATTTCATCGGTGCCCATTTCGTTGGCCAATGATTTGGGGAATGATTGAGCGTAGTACGGAAATGCATTCAAACTAGATAAGAGCTCTTGATTCAATTTTCCGGAAGCAGCTAATTTTCCTTTATTATCAAAAGGTAAGCCCTTTTCGTTAGCCAGAATATTAAGCACTCGATTAGCTGGACAACAATCAAAAGCCAAATAAGCAGTTCCTGCCATTGACAAATTTGCTATTCCTCCAATGTTCAGCAACAAGTCATATTGCGGAAATAAATATTGTTCTCCCATAGGTACAATCGGTGCACCTTGTCCCCCTAATGCAACATCCAGGGCACGCAATTCACTCACTACAGGAAGCCCCGTTTCAGCCGCAATGGCGGCCCCGTCTCCTAATTGCGCAGTCATTCGTTTTGCAGGAAGATGAAAAGAGGTATGACCATGTGATCCGATCACTGAAACTTTGTAATGCAATCTGTTTTTCTCAATGAATTCATTTACCTGTGCGCCCAGATAATGACCGTAGTCAGTATGTAGCAAACAATAATCCCTAGCTGCCAAGGAAGTGGCGCTAGAAAGTCTATTGACCCAGTCTTGACTGTAAGGCAAACAAGCAGCTGCCTCTATACTGAAAGTCCATTTTCCACCCTGCTCATGAAATTCTGCGAAAACAATGTCTAAGCCATCTAAAGAACTTCCGCTCATTAATCCGATTGCGCGATATACCATGCCTTCGTTTTTTGTAGATTTGTAAAAGTAACTCATCCCTTTCAACAGAAATTATGATAGTCAATCTGAGTCAGCAACATTCGTTGATGAGCAATTGGGTAGCCGAACTTCGTGACGTAAACGTTCAAACAGATCGTATGCGATTTAGAAGAAATCTGGAACGTATAGGAGAATTGGCCGCCTACGAGATCAGTAAAACCTTGGCCCATGAAGAAAGAGAGATTCAAACCCCCTTGGGTATTGCCACACACAAAATGCTCAAAGACTATCCGGTGCTGGCCACTATTTTGCGAGCCGGTCTTCCTTTACACCAGGGATTATTGAATTATTTTGACAAATCAGATAACGCTTTTATCAGCGCCTACCGTAAACATCACCCCGATGGTAGCTTTGAGATCAGCTTAGAATACGTGTCAAGCCCGGATCTTAATGGCAGAGTGTTGATTCTGGCGGACCCAATGTTGGCCACTGGAGCCTCCTTGGTAAAGACGATTCACGAATTAAAAGAAGATGGAAACCCCGCTGAAATTCACATTGTAGTGGCTATTGCCTGCAGTGTGGGTATTGAATATGTTCAGCGAGAAGCCCCCTATGCTAAAATCTGGTGTGGTGATATTGATGAGGAGCTTACGGCCAAGAGCTATATAGTACCCGGACTGGGCGATGCCGGAGATTTGGCCTATGGTCCCAAGCTTCAGAGCTAACTATTCCACTGAAAATCCGTACCTTCCCCCTTCGGGACCCTAGGATTTTCCCCTATTACACAATCCGGGGCCAACCCCTTGCGTTATTCAAGCCCGATGAGAAAGATTATCTATTTGCTAACCCTGGTCCTTGGTGGAACGATCGCTGTGCAAGCGCAAGACCCCAATTTTTCCCAATTTTTTGCCTCTCCGCTAACCTTAAACCCTGCCCTTACCGGCAAGTTTGATGGGGATTTTCGGGTAGCCGGCAACTACAGAAATCAGTGGCCCACCATCGAAAATGCCTACCTGACAAAAACAGTCTCGCTGGATTTTGGACTCCTAAGAAATAAAATACCCCTTACTGATAATATGGGCGTTGGCGTATTAGCCATGTCAGATGTGGCCGGCGATGGAATTTTATCGACGAATTACGCAGGACTTGCCTTCTCCTACCATAAGGGGCTCGACGAAGATGGCAATCATCAATTGGGAGTAGGATTTCAGGGCGCATATGTAAACAAGAGGCTGGATGTTACTAAAGTTATTTTTGCCGACCAGTTAACGCCACTGGGTTTTACCGGAGTCACCAGTGAAATTTTCGATAGTCGTCAATTGAGCGTTGGTTATTTTGATTTAGGAGCCGGACTACTATACAGCGGCACTACCGATGGCTATAATAATTTTTACCTGGGTGCCTCCATGTATCATTTGAATCGTCCAAAAGAAAGTTTTCAGGGAGGACAATATATCCTCAGCACAAGAACAACACTTCAAGCGGGAGGAAGAATTCCGGTAGGAGGAGGTTATCATTTTATTCATATTGCGGCTAATCATAGCATGCAGGCCAAAGCGACCAACACGGTGATGGGCGCCGCATTCTCGTACAATGTAAATCGCAGCGATGAGGATCCTGTCAATATTTATCTGGGAAGTTGGTACCGATTGAAAGATGCGGTTATTCCTTATGTAGGTTTAGAGTTCAAAGGAATTCGAATAGGCGCCAGCTACGATGCCAATACTTCATTACTAAAACCTGCCTCCAACTCAAGGGGAGGAATGGAAATTTCTTTGATTTACATTAAGAAGCATTCTGACCCAAGTCTAAAAAGACTGAACTGTCCTAAATTCTGACGGGGCCAATTTGCGTCTATAAAAAGAAGTTTTGAAAGAACTTGTAATTGCTATTCGGTCTTGGGAAGAAACCCGCCTATTTATTCGGCAACATCAACTGCTGAAAGGAATTCTATGGCCGGGTATCCTATACACTTTACTTTTTGTAAGTGGCCTTATTTTCTTCTTTAATTCTTCCAATGAAGTAGTAAGCTGGATGAGTGAGCAATTAGGCATTGAAGTATGGCTGCAGCGAGAACGTAGTGAGTGGCTCAGTTTTTTATTAGTGATGAATGTAATGATGCTGCGACTAGTTTTATTACTTCTGTATTTTTCGCTGTTCAAATATCTCTTATTAATTGTAGGATCCCCCGCTTTCACTTACCTCAGTGAAAAAACTGAAGCCTTGCTGGATGGAAAGGAACATCCTTTCAACTGGAAAGAAGTTAAAGGAGATGCGGTGAGAGGAGTCCATTTAGCTTTACATAATGCAGGAAGGGAACTACTTTATTTTGCTGGGCTCATTCTTTTATCCTTAATTCCTTTTGCAGGATGGATTACCCCTTTAATTGCGCTTATGATGCAAGGCTATTATTTTGGTGTATCGATGCTGGATTACTCTTTTGCCCGCAATCAAATGTCCCTCAAAGAAAGCTTATTGTTTTCTACTAATCATAAAGGACTAGCGATAGGCAACGGGCTGTTATTTTTTGCCATGCATATTCTTGTTTTGCTAGCACCTGCCTATGCAATTATTGCTGCCACCTTAAGCGTACGCGACGTAAAAAAATCATGAGTAACGTATACCTGATCCCTACAGTACTTGACGAAAATGGGCTAAAAGCAATTCCTACCTATGTAACAACTGCCATTCAGGATTGTCAGGTTTTTTTTGTAGAGAATGAACGAACTACTCGTCGTTTTTTCAAACGTTGTTGGAAAGAGATGATCATTGATAACTATCAATGGGTAAGAACCGATGATGAAAATGCAGCCTCCTTATTTCAAAAAGCACTGAGTGAACAAAAGAATATTGGGATTGTAAGCGAGGCGGGTTGCCCCGGAGTGGCTGATCCCGGCCAGGACTTAGTAGCTATTGCACAAGAAAAAGGAGTTACCGTAAAGCCGCTCGTGGGTCCCAATTCAATCTTATTAGCACTGATGGCCAGCGGCCTCAATGGACAACATTTTAAATTCAATGGCTATTTACCTATTGGAGAGGCCGAACGAGAAAGAGCCATTCGCCAATTAGAAACTATGTCCACTAAAGAAAACTGCACCCAACTTTTTATTGAAACCCCCTATAGAAACAACCAGCTGCTGGCAGCGCTGCTAAAGCATCTGTCTCCCCAAACTCAACTTTGCATAGCGGTTAACCTGACCGGACCCGAAGAGTCCATACGAACACTAACAGTTGTTAAGTGGAGACAGCAACTTCCTGATCTCCACAAAAAGCCCGTCATTTTTGCCTTCAAAACTTCCTGAAAAAAACGGGTGCAAAACCAATTATTCAAGTAAATTTGCGTCCTGCTTAAAAAAGCCGTACCCGCATGAGAACAAACTTCACATTCGTACGCACCAGACAGGTTCGTATTTGCTGACAGGACGAACCCCTCACCCTGGTCCCTGTCAGTGAATTTACCCCCGGCAAACAACTCTGGACTGGTGATCCTATACCAAATTCGGACAGTATACCTTGAATTCTTCACTCATTGTCAGAGTGGCCACTGCGGCCGACTCCACATACGCCACCACCATCACCGATGAGATGGCAGCTTCTGCAGCAGCACGCGGCACCGGTATTGCCAAACGCTCCCCAGAATATGTTGCTAAAAAAATGGAAGAGGGGAAATCGGTCATTGCCCATACTAAAGAAGGGGAATGGGTAGGCTTCTGCTACATAGAAACCTGGAGCCATGGAGAATATGTAGCTAACAGCGGTCTGATAGTAGCTCCCAAATATCGAAAAAGCGGCGTGGCCAAGTCTATCAAGAAAAAGATTTTTGAACTCTCCCGCGAAACCTACCCAAAGGCCAAGATATTTGGGTTAACTACTGGCCTTGCGGTGATGAAAATAAATAGTGAATTAGGTTATGAGCCTGTTACCTACTCAGAGCTTACGCAAGACGAAGCCTTTTGGGCGGGATGCACAAGTTGTGTAAACTATGACATCCTGATGAGCAAGGAGCGGAAGAACTGTATGTGTACGGCTATGTTGTATGATCCGAGCGATCATTATGAGCCCGAAGAAACCCAGCGATATTTTAAGGAAAATGAGAAGGGCTTTGAGAGACTGCTTCGTTTCAAACAATGGAAGCTATTGCGTCCCTTCCTGAAAAAGGAAAAGGGAAACGGTGGCAAGGGAACCGGACTCAGATATCACTTTTTCAAACGTTAATTCAAATAAACTACTCATGGCTAAAAAAGTCGTGTTGGGATTCAGTGGTGGACTGGATACCACCTATTGCGTTAAATATCTTACCGAAGAAAAAGGGTACGAAGTGCATAGCATTATCGTAAACACCGGAGGTTTCTCCGCCGATGAATTACAAAAGATTGAAGCGCATGCAAAAGCGTTAGGCGTTAGTTCTCATACTACCATTGACGCCGTAAAAGATTATTATGATCGTATCATTCGCTTTTTAATCTATGGAAACGTCCTCAAAAACAATACCTACCCTCTCTCTGTATCCGCCGAACGTTTGAGCCAGGCCTTGCATATAGCAGCGCACGCGCAACAACTAAAAGCTGATGCAGTGGCGCATGGTAGTACCGGAGCTGGTAATGATCAGGTTCGTTTTGACATGGTCTTTCAGATCATGATTCCTGGCATCGAAATCATTACACCCATCCGTGATCTGAAATTGAGTCGAGAAGAAGAAATTACTTATTTAAAGAGCAAGGGCGTTTCCATGAATTTTGAAAAAGCACTCTACTCCATCAATAAAGGACTCTGGGGCACCAGTGTGGGAGGAAAAGAAACCTTACAATCAAAGGGCATGTTGCCCGAAGAGGCTTGGCCCACTCCACTTACCAAAGAAGGCAATGAAGAAGTATGTCTGTATTTTGAAAAAGGTGAATTGCGCTCTGTGAATGGAGTCCACTACGCACATCCCGTAGAAGCCATCCAAGATTTGCAAGCCATTGCTGGACCTTATGCCATTGGACGCGACATTCATGTGGGGGATACGATCATTGGTATCAAAGGCCGTGTAGGTTTTGAAGCTGCAGCTCCTATGGTAATTTTGAAAGCTCACCATGCCTTGGAAAAACATGTACTTACCAAATGGCAATTACAATGGAAAGAACAATTGGCGCTTTTCTATGGCAATTGGTTACACGAAGGACAGATCCTGGATCCCATAATGCGAAATATCGAAGCCTTTCTATTTAATAGTCAAGAGCAAGTAACCGGAAAAGTATTTGTACAGTTAATGCCTTATCGTTTCCAGGTGATCGGCATTGAAAGTGCAAACGATTTAATGAGTAGTGAGTTTGGAAAATACGGAGAGATGAATACAGGATTTACCGGCGAAGATGTAAGAGGCTTTACTCGCATCTTTGGCAACCAAGTAGGAATTTTTCATCGCGTTCAAAAAGCAAACCATGAAAAAAATTAAAGCAGGTATTATCGGAGCAGCCGGATACACCGGTGGTGAACTTATTCGCTTACTCGTGCATCATTCGCAAGTGGAAATCGTATTTGCGCATAGCAGAAGTCAGGTAGGCCAACTTATTGCTCACACACACCAAGACCTAGTGGGAGATACCGATTTGAAATTCACGGATCGATTTTCAAATACTATTGATGTGCTCTTTCTTTGCTTAGGACATGGGGAGTCAAAAAAATTCCTGCAAGAAAACAAAGTAGAGGCCTCTGTAAAGATCATCGATCTGGCCAATGATTTTAGACTTAGCGGGGATTCCAATTTTGAAGGTAGAGAATTTGTATACGGACTTCCTGAATTACAAAAAGAAAAAATTAAAAAAGCGCAAAACATTGCGAACCCAGGTTGTTTTGCGACGGCCTTACAACTAGGTTTATTGCCACTGGTAAAAGAAGGATTGGTGAAGGAGGCTTATTCCACCGGCATTACTGGCTCAACTGGTGCAGGCCAATCATTCAGTGCTACTACACATTTTAGCTGGAGAGCCAACAATATCCAATCCTATAAAACACTCACCCACCAACACCTGGCAGAAATTAATCAATCACTTCAGCAAGTAGCACAAGACAACGCTCCTGCTGTACACTTTGTTCCTTGGAGAGGTGATTTTACCCGTGGTATTTTTATGAGCACCACGGTGCGAACAACTAAAACAATCGCTGAGCTCGAAACTATTTACAACACTTATTATAAAGACGCCGCCTTCGTTCAGGTTTGCGCTACTCCCATTTTTTTAAAACAAGTAGTAGGCACCAATAAAGCCCTGCTTCAATTAGAAAAGCAAGGCGAAATGCTAGTAGTACACAGCGTTATCGACAATCTTCTGAAAGGAGCTTCGGGACAGGCCGTTCAAAATATGAATCTGTTGTTTGGACTCGAAGAGACCACCGGATTACAATTAAAAGCAAATTATTTCTGATCATGAATCTCTTTGACGTATATCCTCTGCAAGACATCACCATTACCAAGGCCTCCGGTTCTACCGTGTGGGACGAAAAAGGGAATGAATACATGGACCTCTACGGCGGACATGCAGTGATTAGTATTGGCCACACACACCCGCATTGGGTACAGCGCATAGAAGAGCAATTGAAAAAGATTGCGTTTTACTCCAACTCTATTCGTATTCCCTTGCAACAGGAACTTGCCACGAAGTTGGGGAAGGTATCCGGCAAAGAAGATTACCAGTTATTCCTTTGTAATAGTGGAGCTGAAGCCAATGAAAATGCGTTGAAACTAGCCAGCTTTCATACCGGAAGAAAAAAGATAGTGACCTTTTCCAAATCTTTTCATGGCCGTACCTCACTCGCGGTAGCAGTAACAGACAATAAAAACTACAGTGCGCCTGTTAACGAAACAGAGAATGTAATTTTTCTTCCCTTTAATGATGAACAAGCGCTACAAGATTGTTTCACCCAACAAGGAAATGAAATTGCCGCTGTTATAATCGAAGGCATTCAAGGAGTAGGAGGCATTCATGAAGCGGCTGACTCCTTTTTACAAAAAATACGTAGCCTCTGTGATCAATTTGGAGCGGTTTATATTGCTGATAGCGTACAATGTGGATATGGCAGAAGTGGACAATTTTTTAGCCATGACTATGCCGGTGTACAAGCAGATATTTATTCGATGGCAAAGGGCATGGGCAATGGCTTCCCTGTGGCCGGTATCATGATAGCCCCTCATATAAAGCCTAAACATTTTCAACTGGGCACCACATTTGGGGGTAATCATTTAGCCTGTGCCGCCGCCATAGCAGTGTTAGAAGTGATAGAGAAAGAAGCACTGCTAGACAATGCGCTTCAAGTGGGACAATGGCTGCAGGAGGAATTGAAGAAGATTCCCGAATTGGAGGGAGTGAGAGGCCGAGGTCTGATGATCGGATTTGACGTACCGCCTTCCTACAGCGATCTCAAAAAAAGATTATTGAGCAATCAACGCATATTCACTGGCGAAGCAAAGCCCAATGTGATTCGACTACTTCCCTCGCTGGCACTTACGCAAGAGGATGCAAAGAGATTCATTGAAGCGGTGAAAGCAGAGTTAAAAGCAATGAGCACCCTTTGAAATAGTTAAGACCCATGAAAAATTTTATTTCTGTTCAAGATGCAGCCCCACAAATAAATGTACTGGTCAACACTGCCCTAGACTACAAAAAAAATCCTCTGCTGGACCAGGCACTGGGTAAGGGCAAGCGTGTAGGTTGTCTTTTTTTAAACCCTAGCCTGCGCACAAGATTGAGTACCCAAATTGCCGCACAACAGTTAGGGATGGAAGCCATCATTTTTAACGTGGGTGCAGAAGGATGGGCCCTGGAATTCGCCGAAGGAGCAGTAATGAATGGAACCAGCGTTGAACACGTAAAGGATGCCGCCCCCATACTAGGTCAATATTTTGATATCCTCGCTATTCGCACTTTTCCCTTCCTGAAAAACAGAGAAGAAGATTATAGTGAGGCCTATATTCAACAGTTCGTCAAATATGCCGGCATCCCGATATTAAGTTTGGAATCTGCCACACGTCATCCCTTGCAATCCCTGGCTGATATCATCACCATGGAGGAAGTGATTCAAACGCAAGCGGCTACATTCCAAAATAAACGCCCCCGCGTAGTGCTCACCTGGGCTCCCCATGTAAAGGCTTTGCCCCAATGCGTAGCTAATAGTTTTGCAGAATGGGTAAACGTCTGGGGGAAGGCAGACTTTGTTATTACACATCCCGAAGGAATGGAATTGGATACTCAGTTTACGCAAGGAGCCACCATTACTCATGATCAAGACGCGGCACTCCAAGAAGCTGATTTTGTCTACGTAAAAAACTGGAGTAGCTATTTCGATTATGGAAAAGTACTTACTGGACTAGATGAATGGATGCTTACGAAAGACTCGTTGAAGAATGCCCCGAATGCAAAAGTGATGCACTGTCTTCCGGTGCGCCGTAATGTGGAACTGAGCGATGAAATTTTAGACGGACCACAAAGTCTGGTTACTCGTCAGGCAGGTAACAGAGTGTGGGCTGCACAAGCAGTATTAAAATCATTACTGAACGCCTAATGAAAAAGCATCCACTCTATATTATCAAAGCCGGAGGTCATTTAATTGACGATGAGCAACAGCTTCAATTATTACTTGACAACTTTGCTAAGCTCCCTTGTCATAACGCAGAAGGCCAGCCCGTTCGAAAAATACTCATTCATGGGGGAGGCAAATTAGCTACTCGCCTAGCAGAACAATTGGGGATAAAGCAAGAATTAGTTGAGGGAAGAAGAATTACAGATGCTGAGACCCTGAAGATTGTAACCATGGTATATGCAGGCTACATTAATAAGAATATAGTAGCTACGCTGCAAGCACTCCATTGCAATGCTATAGGCCTTTGTGGAGCAGATGGCAATTTAATACAGGCGCACAAAAGACTACATCCGAAAATTGATTACGGATGGGTGGGCGATGTAGACAAGGTGAACACTCAATTACTGGAAACACTTTTGGAGAGTACAGTTACGCCTGTGATCGCCCCCATGACGCATGACCAAGAAGGCCATCTGCTCAATACGAACGCAGATACCATTGCACAAACCATTGCCGTTTCCTTGAGTGCCCGTTACGAAGTGAAGTTGGTGTACACTTTTGAGAAAGAAGGCGTGTTGCTGGATTTCAACAACGAAGCCTCAGTAATTGCTTCGATTAATTCCGAACAATTCAACACGCTGAAAGCGGAACAAAAAATTGTGGCAGGAATGATCCCCAAACTGGAAAATGCGTTTACCGCTTTGGAGCAAGGAGTAAACACAGTTATTATTGGGAAAGCGGAAAAATTAGCGAAATTGCTGGAAGGCCAAGCCGGCACTACTCTTACCCATGCATAAAGACAAGGACATACTAAAAAAAGAGGCCCTGCGATTATTGCAATTGCTGATCAGTACTCCGTCTTTCAGCAAAGAAGAAGACAGAACTGCCACTATACTCGAAGAATTTCTTCAACAACAGGGCGTTACTCCTTATCGTGTGGGCAATAATGTGTATGCAATAGGAGCCCAGTTTGATGCGTCTAAACCCTGCCTCCTGTTGAACTCTCATCATGATACTGTTCGTCCTAATCCTCATTATACCAAAGACCCTTTTCAGGCCCTCCTTGAAGAAGATCGTTTATACGGATTAGGTAGTAATGATGCAGGTGGACCGCTGGTGAGTTTGATAGCCACCTTTCTATTTTTTGAAAATAAAAAAGACCTCCCCTTTAACATCGTGTTGGCTGCTACGGCAGAAGAAGAGATTAGTGGGAAAGAAGGGATAGAGGATTTGCTTCAACAGGAAACATTCATTCAGCATACACAAGGTTGTTTTCTACCTAACAACTTGCATCCACAGACCGCTGCCATTGTAGGTGAACCTACTTTGCTGCAAATGGCTGTAGCAGAAAGAGGATTAATGGTATTAGATGTGCTGGTGAAAGGGAAACCTGGACATGCTGCTCGCGAAGAGGGAGACAATGCCATCTATAAGGCCATGGAAGTGATACAGTTTTTCAAAACGCACTCCTTTGCAAAAATTTCCCCCTTACTTGGAAGTAACAAGATGAGCGTAACCGTCATCCACACCGAAAATAAAGCGCATAATGTAATTCCGGCAGAATGTCAACTGGTAGTAGATACAAGAATCAATGAGCTCTATAGCTTTGATGAAGTGCTGCAAGAAATTAAACAACAGTTACCCGCTATGGTGGAGATGACTCCGCGCAGTACTCGCTTAAGATCCAGTAAGATTGAAATGGATCACCCCTTGGTAAAAGCGGGCATTCAACTCGGACTATCATCTTACGGCTCCCCTACTACCTCAGACAAAGCCCTGATTCCTTTTCCTGCCTTAAAATTGGGACCTGGTGATTCAGCAAGAAGTCATGGCGCCAATGAATGGATTGGTGTACAAGAAATAAACCAAGGCATCGACCTATATATTGACTTGATTCAAACGATGCACTTATAAAAATAATGGTATGAAACTCTGGCAAAAGAATAATAATTCCTCACATGAAGTAAATCGTTTTACCGTAGGCAAAGACCGCGAGATGGATCTATACCTGGCCTCGGCAGATGTATTGGGATCTTTGGCGCATGTAAAGATGCTGGAGAAAGTGGGACTATTAACTCCCACCGAGAGTGGCGACCTTGTGAGAGAACTGAAGGTCATTTATCAACAAATTGAAAAAGGAGAATTCAGTTTACAAGAAGAAGTAGAAGATATTCATTCCCAGGTTGAATTTGAATTAACTAAAAGACTGGGAGATACCGGCAAGAAAGTACATATGGCCAGAAGCCGTAATGATCAGGTGCTGGTAGACCTTAAGTTATTTCTTAGAACAGAACTTGAAAAAACGGTACTGGCTGTACAACCTTTATTCAGTTTGTTACAGCAACAAAGTGAAACCTACAAAGATTACTTGTTACCCGGCT
This sequence comes from Chitinophagaceae bacterium, assembly GCA_049425065.1. Taxonomy (GTDB): domain Bacteria; phylum Bacteroidota; class Bacteroidia; order Chitinophagales; family Chitinophagaceae; genus JJ008. The sequence continues at coordinate 440 of JBMSWW010000007.1, read as the reverse complement.
ATACGCATTTGCAATTAGCCATGCCTTCTTCCTTTGGACTTTGGTTTGGCGCCTATGCAGAGAGCCTGGTAGATGATTTGATACAATTGCAAGCTACATACATCATTGTCAATAAAAACCCCTTGGGTTCCGCTGCGGGATATGGATCTTCCTTCCCGATTGACAGAACCTATACTACTACCTTGTTAGGATTCGGCGATCTTAATTACAATGTGGTGTATGCACAAATGGGAAGAGGTAAGGCAGAAAAAATGGTAGCCCAATCTCTGGCAGGCATTGCGGAAACTTTATCTCGAATGAGCATGGATGCCTGCTTATACCTTAATCAGCAATTTGGATTTATTTCTTTCCCGGAAGAATTAACTACCGGAAGCAGCATTATGCCCGGTTCAAAAATTGAATTTAAGGAGTACGACACTCAGCTTGACGCGGCACAAGCA
>JBMSWW010000006.1:0-23363 GCA_049425065.1 Chitinophagaceae bacterium | reverse complement strand
ATCAGCAATTTGGATTTATTTCTTTCCCGGAAGAATTAACTACCGGAAGCAGCAATATGCCACATAAAAAAAATCCGGATGTATTTGAACTCATCAGAAGCCACTGCAATAGAATCAAGGCCCTACCCAATGAGATCAGTTTGATGACTACTAATCTTCCTTCAGGCTATCACAGAGATCTCCAATTATTGAAAGAACATTTATTCCCGGCCTTCACTACGCTCCGTGATTGTATGCAGATGATGATCTTGATGTTAGAGCACATCAAGATCGAAAAAGATCTATTGGTTAATGAGAAATACAAATATCTTTTCAGTGTGGAGGAAGTTAATAAACTGGTATTACAAGGAGTTCCCTTCCGCGATGCATATAAACAAGTAGGACAATCTATTGAAGAGGGAACTTACCAATGGTCAACCGAGATCCATCATACTCACGAAGGAAGTATTGGGAACCTTTGCACGGTGCAGATCAAAAACCGTATGAAAGAAACACTCCAAGGATTTTCTTTTGAAAAAGTGCACCAAGCAGTTCATACGTTGCTTTCTTAAAAAAATAAGAAGCCTTCTTCTGCGCGCTCACTGCACTCATGTTCAAAGTCCATATCGATCTACCAGATAGATCAACGCGGCCATATTCACCGTCCCTAGATCTAACTCTCTTTTGTTCACCGCTTCAAACACATCACTGCGTGCATGATGATAATCAAAATATCGCTGAGAGTCGGGCTGCAATCCTGCCACGGGTGTTTTAAATACACGATTCAAAGGACCAATATCAGCGCCGCCGCCTCCCCTACTAAATTCACTGCAACCATAGGGTGCAATTAACGATTGCCAAGCAACTAGTTTTTGATATTGTTCATCAGAAGCGGTGAACCCAAATCCACGAGGCGTAAACCCACCGGCATCACTCTCCAAGGCAAATACATGCTTCTCTCCTTTTGCATTGGCTTCCTCCGCATATTTTGTGCCCCCACGAAGTCCATTTTCTTCATTGGCAAAAAGCACAAATCGAATCGTTCTCTTTGGCTGATACCCGAGCGCCTTAAATGCGCGCAATATTTCAATGGTTTGCACACAGCCTGCTCCATCGTCATGCGCTCCTTCGCAATTATCCCAGCTATCCAAATGACCTCCTACAGTAATGATCTCCTCAGGAAAAGCAGTTCCCTTTAGTTCCCCAATAATATTGTGACCAATGGCATCCGGTAAAAAATGTCCGAAGGTTTTCATGCTTACCTGCACGATATTTTCTTCACATAAATCACTCAAGCGATTTGCATCTTGTAAGCCAATGGCCACCGCCGGAATTTTATTATATAAAGAATCATAGCGAGTAGATCCTGTATGTGGATGATTATCGGTGCTATGACTCATACTACGCACAATAGTTCCCAATGCACCATACTTTGCGGCTTGAGAAGGTCCCTGCCCTCTGAATTTATTGGCATCACTATAAGCCTGAAACGTTCTAACAAATCCTGGATTAAAGGGATAATTAAAAAAAACAATCTTGCCTTTCACTTCGTCTTTACGTTGTACCAGTTCTTCAAATGATTTTATTTCAATTACTGGGGCTTTTAAACCATTAGCTCCCGTACCGATGGAATTTCCCAAGGCTACCACATCTAAACGTATTTGCCCTTTGGACGTATGCGCTACCGCTTGATCAGTACCGCCTCTTACCCAATGCGGAACCATACACTCCTGCTTCCAAGCGAGGTCCGCCCCCGTTTCTTTTAGTAGTGCCAAGCCCCACTCTTCTGACTTCACCATACCAGGAGAACCGGCTAAACGTGGCCCAATTTGCTTGGTGAGTACCCGAAGGTTTTCATAGGCTTCGGAACGAAATAAAATTTCGTTGGCTAATTGACGAATGAAAGCAGAATCTTCTGATTGTGCTTTCAGTTGGTTGAGGGGCAGCATTAGCGCTATCACCCAGCTCAGTAATGTAAGAAGAGGTCTTATTTGCATGAAATGAAGATACTCAATTCATCTTACCTTTACAGACCCAATTGAGCTTCAATATGAGAATAGGAATTGTATGTTATCCGACGTTTGGCGGTTCTGGTGTGTTAGCTACTGAGTTAGGGAAAGCTCTGGCCCAAAATAGTCATGAAGTACATTTCATCACATACCAACAGCCTGTTCGATTAAACCATTTTGATCCCAATGTATTGTATCATGAGGTGCAGGTACCTACCTACCCTTTGTTTGACTTTCCTCCCTACGAAACAGCGCTGGCAAGTACCATGGTGGACGTGATTAAAAATCATCACCTGGATCTCTTGCATGTACACTATGCCATTCCCCATGCTTCTGCGGCCTATATGGCCAAGCAAATTTTAGCCAAGGAAGGTATTAGCATTCCTGTTATTACCACCTTGCACGGCACCGATATTACCCTTGTGGGAAGAGACAAGACCTATGCCCCAGTGGTTACCTTCTCCATCAATGAAAGCGATGCAATCACCGCCGTATCAAATAACCTAAGAGAGGTAACCTATCGTCATTTCAAGATTGATAAGAACATCGAGGTGATCATGAATTTTGTTGATGTAACTCGCTTTAATCGCAAGCCGATTGATGCCTTCCGCAAAGCCATTGCCCCCAATGGAGAACAAATTCTTCTGCATGCGTCCAACTTCAGAAAAATTAAGCGAGTAACTGATGTGGTACAAATATTTGCGAAAGTAGTAGCGGAAACTCCTTGTAAACTTTTGTTTGTAGGTGACGGACCCGAAAGAAATACAGCGGAAGATTTAAGCCGCGAATTGGGCGTGAATGATAATGTATTGTTTGTAGGAAAGCAGGAGCAAATGGAAGACATCCTCTCTATTGCAGATGTATTTTTGCTTACCTCTGAATATGAAAGTTTCGGATTGGCTGCTCTTGAAGCCATGGCGGCAAGAGTGCCCGTAGTCTCCACAGACGCAGGAGGACTAGAAGAAATAAATCTGCACGGAAAAACCGGCTTTCTTAGTAAAGTAGCAGATGTAGATTCAATGAGTAAACAGGTGCTAGAATTACTGAATGACGCTGCGCTGCTACAACAGTTTCGCGACAATGCTTACGAGCAAGCTTGCAAATTTGACATTCATCATATAGTTCCGCAGTATGAGAAACTCTATGAACGATTTTTAAAAAGATAGTCCTAACGGCGTAGCCAGGCTTGCGGATCAATCTTTTTAGTTTCTATGGTAAGAATAAAGTCAATTTGCCCCCCACTGCCTTCCTCATCTCTTCCTGTTCTTCCAATTACCTGACCGGTTTTTACAATAGCGCCTTTTTCTATAGACACACTGGAGAGGTTACTATACGTGGTAAAATACTTACCATGACGAATAGTAACAGCCAACCCATCACCCAGGTTATAGACCCCACGAACCTCTCCATTAAAGATGGCCTTTACCGGAGAGCCTGCACTTGGAGTAGCAATGGTAAGACCGGGGTTATCGATAGTTAAGAGAGTATTTTCAATTTTGTTGTCTCCAAACTTCAGCACTACAATCCCATTATCAACGGGCCAAGGTAATTTATAACGATTAGCTTCAAAGCTACTGTTCAGTGCCACATCCGTGGCATTCAAATCCAGATAACTAGCGGGCCTACTTGACTCTAAACGACGAGGAGTACTAGGGGCTTCGGCGGGACCCGAGGGCTTTGTAGGAGTTGTAGTTACCGTAGCCGAATTTTTTTTACGTGCTTCGTCTTCTTTTTTCTTTCTATCAGCCGCCTCTTTCTTCGCTAATTCAATTTCACGACGCACAATAGCCAACACAGCATTTTGTAAATCTCTGTCACGCTTCCGCTTTGCAGCAATCTGACGCTCTAGCTCTTTTTCTTTTCCTTTCAATTGGGTCACAATCGCATTCTTCTCTTTTTTCTGCACGGCTAACACTTGCACCTCCTTTGTCTTTGTTTCTAAAGCCTTGTTCTTTTGTTCCTTACGCACCAACTGCTGTTGGCGTCGTTGCAAAATCAATTCCTGGGTTCTATAAATGGTAGCTACCTGCTTCTCGCGGAAGTCACGATAACTTTTTAGATAAGAAATTCTTTTTAAAGCATCATTAAAACTACTTGCAGAAAAAATGAAATTGACATAGTCATAATTGCTACGATTCTTATACGCATAGGCCACCGAGCGGGCATACTGTGACTTTAAGGTGTCTAATTGTTTATTAAGACGATAGATTTCCAGTTCGCTCAAGTAAATATCGTCATCTATAGCACGGATCTCTTTGCTGATAGAACCGATATAGCGTTCTTGCAAATTGATCTTACGGTTGAGTACATTCAGCTGGCTTAAGGTTTGCTTTTTCTGCCCCTTTACTGATTCATAGAGTCGCTGAATCTCTTTTAATTCCCGCTGAATCTCTTGCCGTTCCTTCTCTAGCGCCGACTTATCTCCCGTAGCAGGTTGCTGTGCCCACAAAGAAGTTGAAAATGAGAGCAGAACTATTAATAGTAAGGTGGTATAACGAAGCATGGAGAAGTAATAACGATTCATCACAAAATAAATTTTATTACTCAATCGCGACGATAATTTTTTGGGATACTAAACGGAAAACTTAACGTTTCATTAAAAGCATATTGCTTGTAGCGAAGCTCTACGTTCAGTTTCTTCTTTTCTGACACTGTGATGGTGCGACGTTCAGAAAATAACAATCCTGAACGGCTGCTGTAATCTGCATATTCTAAAAAACTGCTACGGCTACGCAATTCATCAATATCATCCAGTTTTGTACTTAGCAATAACTTCTCTTGGTCGCTAATCGTGTACAATAATTTAAAAAACTGATTGACCCCGTGAAGGGATACCGTAATGGGAGTGCGACTATAGGAAACGATTGCCGAGTCTAAAAAAACAGGATTCCCAATGAGTAACTCTTGTAGTGATGACAAATTCAAGGGAAGATTGGTAACCTCTGTCAGATAGGCCACACTACGGGCGATATAAACTTTATTTTGCTTGTCGAGAATTTTCACAGAGTCTTTGGTGATATAAGCTCGCAACCCTTCAATACCCAATATAGCCGTAACGGAAGCCCAGATCACACTGTCTTTATACAATCGCAGTTGCGCGTTCAAGCTTAATCTTTTTCCACCGCCGTCTTCGTAATCCACATCCATTTTGGCACCGAAAGTGGTGTAATTGATACGATGAGCTAGTAACTGACGGTAATTGTCTTGAATAAAAGCCATAGAATCCAGCCGCGCTTTTTCCAGGTTACTGGGACCTTCCACCGTAGTAGTGTCTTTTGTAATAATAGCTTTCTGAATTTTTTTAGTAGCTCTGCAAGACGCTAGTAAAGCCAGCAATAAGAGTAAGGGAACAATACTTCGAAACGACATGTAATTTATTTTTTTCCTGTGTGGCCAAAGCCGCCCTCGTTACGCACCGTAGTTGATAACTGGTCTGTGGGTTGCCAATTTATTTTTGTAACCGACTGAAATACGAGCTGAGCAATGCGGTCACCAGATTGTATAACTTGTTTTTCAGAAGAAAGATTAATTAAAATCACTCCTATTTCTCCTCGATAGTCTGCATCTATAGTGCCAGGACTATTCAAGCAAGTGATGCCTTGTTTCAATGCCAAGCCGCTTCTGGGTCTTACCTGCGCCTCATGCCCCTCGGGAATCTCTAGAAATAAGCCAGTGGGCACCAATTTACGCTGCATTGGCTCTAAGGCCAATGGTTCCGCTAAAAAGGCGCGTAAATCCATGCCTGAAGCACCCTCTGTGGCATAAGAAGGAAGCGGGTTAGAAGATCGATTGATTATTTTAACGTCCAGTAAGGATGCCATGCCGGCAAAGATACATGCCACTGCTTTATAATCGCTGCAATAAAACCGTGGCGAAAGCCATTAATCCCTCTTCGCGACCAGCAAAGCCCATTTTCTCTGTGGTAGTGGCCTTTACTGAAATATCAGCATTGTCTACTTGCAAGATGCGTGCGATCGTCTCTTGCATTTGCAAAACATAAGGCTTGATTTTGGGCGCTTCTAAACAAAGCGTGGCATCAACATTCACCAATTTATAGCCTTTGGAATTTATCAGCGCTTGGCACTTCTGCAGCAGAATCTTGCTATCAATATCTTTATAAGCCGGATCAGTGTTGGGAAAATGAAGTCCAATGTCACCTAAGGCCAGGGCTCCTAATAACGCATCGCAGATTGCATGGAGTAATACATCGGCATCACTATGCCCAAGCGACCCTTTATAGTGAGGAATCTGAACTCCTCCAATCCAAAGTTCTCGTCCTTCTACCAGCTGATGAAAGTCTACCCCAGAACCAATGCGATATGACATATGAAAAATTTATACAAATAAACAAAAAGGCCCCGGGTTTACCGAGGCCTCTTTACTATAATCAATTGCTATATTACTTTTTACCAGCACCTAGATCAAACGCTACAGTGAAACGCAGCGTGTTGGAAAGTGGGTTACGGTTAACGCCAGAACCAGAAGGAATCAGGTAAGCAAAGTTGAAGTTGAATACGTTGTACTTAACACCGATACCAGTAGTGAAATAACGACGATCCCCTTTAGTTTTGTTCTCATAGAAATAACCAGCGCGGAAGAAGAAGGCATTGTTATAAGCCCACTCAGCACCAGCACCTACTGAAACTTCTCTCATTTCTTCGCCGAATCCACCAGGAGCATCTCCTAAAGAGCTGAACCAGCTACCCACTACACTCTTGTTTCTGTACTCAGCCAACTGAGCAGCAGTAGCACCTTCACCGGGAGGTGTGGGGACCAACAATTTGTTGATCTCAGCACCGAAAGTTAAGGTATTAGTATTGTTGTATTTCTTAGTGTAAGCAGCACCTACACCTAAGTTAGCAGGAATAAAGTCTTTTGCATCAGCGTTGCTTGTGTAAGCAATTTTTGCACCTAGGTTAGAAAGAACCGCACCCCATGCAAGGCCGCTTCCGTTTTTCTTACCATCATGATAGTAGGCGATGTCAGCAGCAACAGAAGAACCTGCTTTGTAAGTAGTACTTCCGTTTGTAAGACCACCAGTAAGGTCAGAATTAATGAATTTCAAAGTGATACCAACACCACTTTTATCAGAAAGTTTACGAGAATATCCTAAGTCAATACCGAACTCACGAGGACGGTGCTCTGTACCCAGAGCTGCGCCAGTGAAATCAGTGAACTGGATATTACCCAGGCTGAAATAACGAACCGTAGCAGAAAGTGCTTGGTTGTCATCCAATTTCTTATATCCTGTAACAGAAGCCAGATAAACATCGTTTACAAGGTCTTTCATCCAGGGAGTGTAAGTAGCTGCAATACCGGCATTAGACTGATTAAAAGAAGTCTTTGCAATATTCCAAATTCCAGCATATGCGTCTGGAGAAGTGGCAATTCCCATTTCACCCATACCACCTGAACGAGCGTCAGGAGAAATACGAAGAAAAGGAACAGCAGTAGTAACTACGTTAATAGGATCTGTTTGCGCTTTTACATTAGCAGTCAAACCACAGAAAAGCAGGATGCTGGCAGTTAGTTTTAGAGCAGTTGGTCTCATTAGAAAATTTTTAATAATGGTGTAAATATAGCGTTTTTGATCAAATAGCACCCTAAAACCAACTTTTTTTCAGGAATTTGGAAACCAGTCAGTTTTGGCGTTTTTTTGATAAGAACCTCTGCGATTGCAGAAAGTCCTGCTGGGGTAAAACGTGCTTATTGCCTAATTATTGTTAAAAATTGAGTTTTTTAAAAAAATATTTTTGGAAGGGACAATTGGGCCTCAATCGACCCAGAAAATTGTGAAACAAGGCAAAAAAGCCATTTCGGTGGGGGTTTATTCAGTTTAAACCACTTAAATTCGCAAACCTTGGGCAGGAAGCGGGATATTTTATACAATATCAGGCCTTCTTCCCACGTTTAAAACATTCCAATAGTTAGGATTATGCGTTATACTCTGCGTTTTAGTTTTTTAGTGACGGCAACCCTGGGACTTGCATTGCTAAGCTCTTGCAAAGGAAAAGGGATTTTTGCCAAAAAGTCACCCAAGTCCGGAGTTACCGGATGGAACTACAATGAAAAAGGCGGATTCCAGGTAGCCAAGGCTAAGGACCAGGCTAATGGACCCGGACTTGTATTTGTGGAGGGGGGAACCTTTACCATGGGGCAAACTGAAGAAGATGTAATGGGAGACTGGAATAATATTCCTAGACGAGTTTCAGTACCCTCTTTTTATATTGACAGAACAGAGGTAGCTAACGTACACTACCGCGAATACCTTTTCTGGCTTTCTAAAGTATTTGATCCTTCTGATCCTGAAAACATAAAAATCATTGAAGGGGCAATGCCTGACACCTTGGTTTGGAGAAGTGAATTAAGTTATAACGAGCCTTCAGTAGAGCTTTACTTTCGTCACCCGGCATTTAATATGTATCCAGTAGTTGGAGTAAACTGGAAGCAAGCTAAAGATTTCTGTCTTTGGAGAACTGACCGCTACAACGAGGCTACCCTCGTAGAGAAAGGGTATATCAATAAAAACAACTTGAAACCTGGCGCCCAGCAGGGAGATAATAATTTCAACACCCGTTCTTATTTATTGGGACTGTATACTGCTCCTCCAGGCAAAGCTATGAAGGCCAGCAAGGGAAAAGCTCCTCAACAGCCTTCATTGGAGTCAGGTATTGTAAGTCCTGAATATCGTTTGCCCTTTGAAGCAGAGTGGGAATATGCAGCTTACGGCTTGATCAAACAAAACCCACGCCCCAGCCTCAAGGAAGGAAAGCGCGGAGAAGAATTACAGACTAACAAACAAATCTATCCTTGGGCACAAAATGTTAACGGACTTCGCGAAAACCGTCGAGGTAGTTTACAGGGTCAGTTTTATGCCAACTTTAAAAGAGGTTCCGGAGATAACGCCGGTGTGGCTGGTGGTTTGAACGACCGCTCTTTCTATACAGCTCCTGTTGAGTCGTATTACCCTAATGGATTTGGCCTCTTTAATATGGCTGGTAACGTGAGCGAGTGGGTAGAAGATACCTATCGCCCCTTGTCAAACCTTGACTACGATGATCAGCCCGCTCCTTTCCGGGGAAATAAATTCATGAAGCTCTATGTGGCTGATTCCACTACACTCGATCCTTCAGCTCGTTATGAAAAAGACAGCTTAGGACGTGTAAAAATGTTAGAGGTAACTGAAAAAGATGCCCGCGGAAGAAGAAACTATCAGCGTGGTAACGTAATAGACTTCCTCGATGGCGACTCTCTTTCTGCAGCTAGCTATGGATACGGAGTATCTACCTTATTAGACCCTCAGCGTTCTAAAGTGTACAAAGGAGGAAGCTGGAACGACCGTGCCTACTGGTTAAGCCCTGGCGCTCGTCGTTATCTGGAAGAAGACCAAGCTTCGGCTACCATTGGATTCCGTTGCGCCATGAACCGCGTAGGAAGTCCGGAAATGGGCTCAAAACGCAAAACAGGGCTTTACTTTCCTACTAGAAGACAAAAGAGATAATTTTTTTAACTTACGATTTTATAAACCCTCCCTTTTCGGAGGGTTTTTTCATGTATCTGCTGACTACTTTTGCAACATGTCTATTGAACAATTATACCAGCTATACCAACAACATCCGCAAGTACAAACAGACACACGTCAACTGAAACATGGAGATATTTTTTTTGCACTGCGAGGAGATAATTTCAATGGAAATTTATTCGTAGCCAAGGCGCTGGAACTAGGAGCGGTAGCGGCGGTGATCGATGATCCCTCCTGCTATATTGATGACCGCACTGTTTTGGTAACAGATGCTTTACAAACCCTGCAACAGTTAGCCAAGCATCATCGCGAACAATTCAAGATTCCTTTTATTGCCATTACTGGAAGCAATGGAAAGACTACTTCCAAAGAATTGGCACATGCCGTTTTAAGTACCACCTATAAAATATATACCACGCAAGGTAATCTTAACAATCATATAGGAATTCCATTAACAATTTTACGCGTGCAATACGATGCTGAAATGGCAGTGATTGAAATGGGTGCTAATCATCAAAAAGAAATTGAAGGCTATTGTAAGTATGCACTTCCCACCCACGGCGTAATCACCAATTGCGGCAAAGCGCATCTCGAAGGCTTTGGTGGAGAAGAAGGCGTTAAAAAAGGCAAGGGAGAGTTGTATGACTTTATACGTACGCATAAAGGCACTGTATTTGCCAATTGGGACTATGATTATTTACGCACTATGTCGGAAGGCATTGAAAAGGTGATCACCTATGGAACTTCGCACGCGGATTACGAGGGTATTTTGTTACAGGCCGATCCTTTTATTCAGGTAAAAATTGAAAAGACCCCGAACCCACTTGGCCATGAACTAGACAATATTCATACTCAACTGGTAGGTGCTTATAACTTACCTAACATCTTATTGGCCGTTGCTGTAGGACTACACTTCAAGGTAAGTCCGGCGCGCATCAAAGAAGCCATTGAAAATTATACTCCTTCCAATAGCCGTTCCCAATTAGTTACCAAAGGCAACAACCAGATAATACTTGATGCCTATAATGCCAACCCTAGCAGTATGAAGCTGGCGATAGAAAATTTTGCAACGCTAAAAGCCTCTCCAAAAGTTTTGATGCTTGGCGCTATGATGGAGTTGGGAGAAGCAAGCTTACAAGAGCACCAAGCCATTGTTGATCTTATTGCTGAACATCAATGGCATAACGTGGTATTTGTAGGCAGTCCTTTTGACAAAATACCTCACCCCTATTTACAGTTTCCCACTGCCGCAGTGGCGGCCACTTGGTATCAATCACAACATTTTGAAAATACTACCTTCCTGATCAAAGGAAGTCGCAGTATGAAAATGGAAGCCATTCTTGCTTAAATAAAGAAGACTATGAATTGGAAAAAAATATTCCCACAATTTGAGCCCTCTTTAATATCGCTCATTGAAAAAGAAGCACTACTTCGTCACTTTCAAGCGGGGGATGTTGTAATGCGTACAGGTCAGTATATAAAGTCTACTGCGTTAGTATTAGAAGGTCGTTTAAAGATTTATCGCGAAGGGCCCGATGGAGGTGAATTCTTGATGTATTACTTGGAACCAGGTCAGGCTTGCGCGGTCTCCATGATCTGTGCTATGCAATCAGATACTAGTGAAATTACAGCGGTAGCGGAGGAAGAAACAGAATTATTGATGATCCCTGTTCATTTGATGGACGACATGATGAAGGATCATAAAAGCTGGTATCAATTTGTAATTCAAACCTACCGGAATCGTTTTGAGGAATTACTTAATGTGGTAGACCACGTTGCCTTTCGGAATATGGATGAACGACTAGAGTTTTATCTCAAGCGCTTTCAAGAAAAAACTGGGAAAACGAAGGTGGAACTTTCGCATCAACAAATAGCGGAAGACCTGAACAGCTCGCGGGAAGTTATTTCAAGATTGCTAAAAAAAATGGAACAGCGAGGCCTACTCAAGTTAAATCGTAACATGATTGAACTTACAAAGTGACCAATGTCACTATACAGGTAGCTGAGGCCTGATAGTTTTGTCAAAACAATTTATGAACCTGCTACTATCCATCAATTTTGACGCTGCCACCATTATTGGCCTGCTTGCCTCTCTGGTTATAGGACTTTCCTTAGGACTGATAGGTGGAGGCGGATCTATTTTAACCGTACCCGTATTAGTGTATCTATTTTCTGTCGATCCTGTTCAGGCCACCGCCTACTCTCTTTTTATTGTAGGACTTACCAGTGCAGTAGGCGCTTATCCCAAATACAAAGAAGGATTAGTCAACGTAAAAACAGCATTGATTTTTGGCGCACCCTCCATTGCAATGGTTTTCCTTACTCGTAAATGGATTGTGCCTAATATTCCCACCGAAATATTCACCCTAGGATCTTTTGTATTAACCAAGAGCCTATTGATTATGCTACTTTTTGCGATTCTGATGGTAGCTGCTTCTTTTTCTATGATCAAAGACCCAAAGAAAAAATCCACAGGAGATGCAAAATCAGCAACTTCCTTCAATTATCCGTTGATTGTTGCCGAAGGCGCTGTAGTAGGACTCCTCACAGGGTTGGTAGGTGCAGGTGGTGGTTTTTTAATTATTCCTGCTTTAGTGTTGCTTACTGGTCTCCCCATGAAACAAGCGGTGGGCACCTCCTTATTAATTATTGCTGCTAAGTCATTGATTGGTTTTACAGGAGATCTTTCTCAACAACAAATTGACTGGACCCTTTTGCTGAGCATCTCGGCCATGGCCGTAATTGGAATATTCATCGGAAATGGATTAAGTCGTAAAATAGATGGCAACAAACTCAAGAAAGGATTTGGCTGGTTTGTATTAGTAATGGGCGTCTACATTTTAATCAAAGAAGGGTTGGGAGGCGCTCATTGATAGTTGTGACAAAAATCACGAAACAGGAAATATGAATTCCGAAATTTGCTTTACGAAACAATAAAAAATAAACATATGAAAGTTGAACAAATTTACACGGGTTGCTTAGCACAAGGAGCTTACTACATTGAGAGCAAAGGAGAAGCCGTTGTGATTGACCCTTTACGTGAAGTAGAGCCCTACATCCAAAAGGCGGAAAGAAATGGCGCAAAAATCAAGTACGTATTAGAAACACACTTCCACGCTGACTTTGTATCCGGTCATTTGGATCTAAGTAAAAAAACGGGCGCGCCCATTGTTTACGGACCTACTGCAAAACCAGGCTTCGAGGCAATTATCGCTACCGATGGTCAAGAATTTAAAATTGGTGATGTAACGCTCAAAGTATTACACACCCCTGGTCATACCATGGAGAGTACTTGCTACTTATTGCTTGATGAAAAAGGCACCCCCACCGGGTTGTTCTCAGGAGACACTTTATTTATTGGCGATGTGGGACGTCCTGATCTTGCACAGAAAGTAGCTAGTGATCTTACTCAAGATAAATTAGCCGGCTACTTATTCGATTCGTTACGCAATAAAATTATGATACTTCCTGATGAGGTAATTGTTTATCCTGCACACGGTGCTGGCAGTGCTTGCGGAAAGAACATGAGTAAAGAAACCACTGACACGCTGGGTAACCAAAAGAAAACTAACTATGCGTTACGTGCAAATATGACCAAAGAAGAATTCATTAAAGAAGTAACTGACGGATTGATGGCGCCTCCTGCCTATTTTCCTTTGAATGTGATGATGAATATTCAAGGATATGATAGTATTGATAAAGTGTTAGAGAGAGGTCAGCATGCCCTAAGCCCTGAAGCATTTGAAACAGCTGCTAATGAAACGGGGGCTTTGATTTTAGACACCCGAGCTCCTCAAACTTTTGCAGCAGGTTTTGTTCCTAACTCTATCAATATTGGTATTGACGGACAATTTGCTCCATGGGTGGGTGCAATGATCACTGATATTAAACAAGAAATTTTATTAGTGTGCGATGAAGGACGTGAAGAAGAGGTTGTTACTCGATTAGCGCGTGTGGGTTATGATCACACTATCGGTTATTTGAAAGGGAGCTTTGCTGCCTGGAAGGCCGCTGGCAAGGAGATTGATCAGATCCAATCAGTAGACGCTGACCTGTTGGCAGGCATCATGGAAAAACAAGCCGTAAACATCTTGGATGTTCGCAAAAAAAATGAGCACTTAAGCGAGCATATTCTGGATGCAGAAAATGCACCTTTGGATTTCATCAATGACAGCATGGCTCAAATTGACAAGAACAAAACCTATTATGTTCATTGTGCAGGAGGCTACCGCTCTATGATTTTCACTTCTACCCTTCGCGCGCGTGGATTTGATAATCTTATCGATGTGAAAGGCGGCTTCAAAGCGCTGAAAGATAGCGGCAAGTTCAAGATCAGCGACTATGTGTGCCCCTCTACTTTATTGTAATTGCAACTGAATTAATAACCAATTAAATCCCTGGCAATAGCCGGGGATCTTTTACCTCAACCTCTACTATGTCAAACTTAAAAGAAATTGTAAAGAACCCCACTACCACGGTAGTGGATGTAAGAAATGATTGGGAATTTGAAGAAGGCCACTATCAAGGTGCTCTAAATATTCCTTTAGATCAAATTCCGATGCGTATCGATGAATTTAAAAATATGGAAGGAGCCATCGTTTTATACTGTCGCAGTGGTAACCGCAGTGGCATGGCCTTACAACTTTTACAACAACAAGGTCTCAGTAACCTCTTCAATGGCGGAGGAGTACATGACATGCTTTCCTTATCTTAACTGAATACTATGCTAGGATTTTTTAAAAAACTATTCGGTCCCTCTGTTAATTTCCTGCAATTGGTAATGGAGAAAGGCGCGATCATTATTGATGTGCGAAGCCCGGGAGAATTCAGGTCGGGAAACATTCCAGGATCCAACAATTACCCATTAGATTCACTCAGTGGGAAAATAAAAGAATTAAAATCGTTGAATAAACCCTTGATCACTGTTTGCCAAAGCGGCATGCGCAGTGCCAGCGCCAAAGGTAAATTGAAGCAAGCAGGCATTGAAGTATATAATGGAGGGCCTTGGACTAGTTTATTGAGAAAATTGGATAAATGAGAAATCAATTACTGCTACTTATATTTATTGTCCTAACAGTTGCCGGATGGTCGCAAACAAGACATGAAACTTGGGTGCGCGTAAATTTCAACCATTGGATAAATGAAAAAATTGGACTTGGGCTTGAACTACATCATCGCCGACAATCTAACTTTTTAAAAGAAGAAATAAACCTGCTGGATAAGCCCATGCTGAACATTGTGAGACCTTGGTTCTACTATCGAGGTTTGAAAAAATATGTACTCACAATAAGTCCGATTTCATTTCATGACTATAACGAAATAGCCGACCTCAACGGGAACCTCAACAATTTTCTTGAAATCAGATCTACCTACGGAATACAACGCAATTTCAATTTCAAGAACGTAACTAACAGAAATAGAATTTGGTATGAGCTTCGTTTTACTGATGTAAATTCCGCTAACCGTATTTTCCAGACAAGACTCCGGATTCAAAATTCATTATTGTTTCCGCTTTGGACAATAACCGGCAATACCAAACTCAATTATAATTTTACCAACGAGTTTTTTGTAAATCAAAAAAAGGACCTCGTCAATTTTGATCATAATCGTTTTTTTAACGGAGTACAACTTAAAAAAAGAGGGACCGAAATCAACTTCGGATACCAGTGGAGTCTTCACCATGCTGATCCCAGGGCTTACTCCAGACATCAACTCTTTTTAAATACAAGTTTTGATTTGTAACTTACTTTAAAACGTAAGATTATGCGGTTAGTTTTTGCACCAATAGCCCTACTTATAGTACTCACGCTCAACAGTTGGATAGTAAGAGCGCAACCCACCAATAGTCTTTCACCAAAAGAATTTGAAATAGCCTCCAATAAAAAAGACGCTGTTTTAGTAGATGTGAGAACCCCTGCCGAGTGGAGAAAAGGAATTATTACAGGGTCACGCTTACAAAATGTACTAGAAAAAGACAGTTTTAAAACTGCTATTGCTAATTGGGACCGCTCCAAATCCTATTTATTGTATTGCAGATCCGGGAAAAGAAGCCAGTTAGCTCTTGAAGAGATGCAGGCCATGGGCTTTGAAAAAGTCAGCGATTTAGCAGGAGGATATATTGCTTGGGAAGGCTATACACCAGAAAATTCGAGAAAAATTTTACCCCCATTACATCGCGTGGTGATCCAAGTTAGTAGCAACGATACACTCATTTGGAAAGGGCTCATGAATAATTTGAAGCATTTACATGCAGGCTGGGGCTTTACCGCCGAGTTTACGATAATTACTCATGGCCCCGGATTGGATCTATTAAGAAATGACAAAACTACTCAGCAGGAGAACATCAGCAAATACAGTCAACTGGGCATACAGTTTATTGCCTGTGAGAACACTATGGCCCAACGAAAGATTTCCAAAGAGCAAATTGTAAAGGAAGCTGGTTTTGTAAAAATGGGTATTGGAGAAATTGTCCGTCTGCAGGAAAACGGATGGAGTTATATAAAATCGGGATTTTAACCCCTTAATTGAGTGACAATTGTCACAGTCTATATTCCTTTTAAAAAGGAAGTTTGACCTTAAACCGTAACGTGCACATATGAAAAATCCATCTGCGAATGCAAATTCGCGTAGAAACTTTTTGAAAAAATCTGCCCTCGCAGGACTTGGTACTAGTCTGGTATCTGTTCCAGGAGTACAAGCTATGAGCAACTCCGCCAATAGTTCTCGAAGCGGAACCCCGCCCAAGGTGCCCAATAAGTTCACTATCCTTTACACCTCGGATATTCATGCCCAGTTGCATACCCATGATGAATTTTTTTGGGAGAATGGGAAGCCCGTGTACAAAAAGCGTGGCGGACTGGCGGTACTCAAAACAATGATTGAAAAATTCCGAAGTAAGGATCCAGCCCATACTTTACTATTAGACGGGGGAGACTATTTTCATGGCAGTGCCATTGCTTCGCTAACTGAAGGAGAGGCTTTGATTCCCTTATTAAATGCATTTGATTATGACCTGATTCTGCCAGGCAATTGGGAAGTGGTGTATAAGAAAAAGAAAATGCTCTATGATATGGGTCATTCCAATGCCGCTAAAATTTGTGCTAATATGTGGCACGATACCAAAGATGCGGACAATGGAGAACTTATCTATCCTCCTTATTGGATAAAGTATATAGCAGGTGCTAAAGTGGGTTTTATCGGTTATACGGATCACTTGATCCCTAAGAGACAATCCCCTGCTTACAGCGAAGGCATTCGTTTTACCCATGCTGATGTTAACGTAGCCAAATACATCAAACTCTTAAAAGAGGTGGAAGGATGTGGTATCATTTTCGTGGTTACCCACATGGGGCTTGCGCAACAAGTAGGACTGGCCAATAACCCTGCTGTAGCCGGTGCAGACTTTATTTTAGGAGCAGATACACATGAAAGAGTGCGTGTTCCTATTGAAGGAAAGTATTCAAAAGTAGTAGAGTGCGGGGCCTTTGGTTCTTTCTTGGGTAAACTCGAAATTGAAGTTGAGGATGGAAAGATGAAATCTTACCAATACGATCTATTGGATGTGGATCCGGAAAAATATCCGGCCGATGCACAACTATTAGCAGACATCAAGAAAGCAGAAACCCCTTTTCAAAAAGATCTATCCGTAGTGATCGGCACTACCACTACCCCCTTGGTTCGCTATTTTGTATTAGAGACGCCTATGGATAATCTAATTACTGACGCCGTACACTGGAAGTTTAAGCCAGATATAGCCTTAAGTAACGGATTTCGTTTTTGTCAGCCTTTAGCATTGGACCCTAAAACAGAAAAAAGAGAAATTACGAGAGAGTTTTTATGGAATATGCTTCCGGTAGATAGTGAAGCAAAAACCGGTAAAGTAACAGGACGTCAATTGCTAGACTGGTTAGAAAAAGAACTACAAAATGCCTTTGCAAAAGACCCCTCAAAAAGATTCGGAGGATGGTTTGTACGTTTCTCCGGCATGGAAGTAAATTTTACCGTGGGGAACGAATTTGGCAAGCGAGTGAACTGGGTTAAAGTGAATGGTAGTCCCCTTGATCTTGAACGCTTATATTCAGTGGTAGCTTGTGAAAGAGAAGGTGATCCCGATGACACGTTGTGTAGAATTGAAAAAGTTAAGGACACTAAAATGCTTGGCGCTAATTTGCATCAAGTAATTGAAGAGTATCTATCGGTACACTCTCCCGTTGCTCCCAAACTTGAGAATAGAGCTACTGCAACTGACCAACCCTCCACCCTGCTTACTCAATTGCAAGGAACTACCTACGAATTCAGATAAGCCATGAAAAAGGTATTACAACAAAATTGGCCGGCAGTGCTGATTACCCTGGTTGTAGCAATAGTTATTGTTAGGCAAAGTATTCCTTTAGTCAACAAAAAGCCAAGCGCTGACATCAATAACGTTTATGACAGCAGTTGGGTAAGTCCTAGTCTATATACAGATAGAGAGCTAGAGGGCAATCAACGAGAACTTGTGATCTATGGACAAAAGTTGATTGCACACACGTCCGTTTACTTAGGTCCTAATGGGACAGTGGCAGCGCTTAGTAATGGTATGAATTGCCAAAACTGTCATCTAAATGCCGGTAAAAAAACTTGGGGAAACAACTATGGTGCAGTGGCTGCTACCTACCCTCGCTTCAGAGAACGAAGCGGTACCATTGAAACCATGTACAAAAGAGTGAGTGATTGTTTTGAAAGAAGTTTAAATGGTAGGGCTCCGGATAGCACCAGTCTGGAATATAAAGCCATCGAAGCCTATATTAGATGGGTTGGTAAAGATATTCCAAAAGGGGTTACGCCAAAAGGAACAGGCATTACAAAACTTAAATTTTTAGACAGAGCTGCGAATCCAGAAAAAGGTAAAGCTGTTTACCAACAACATTGTCAAAGTTGTCATGGCACTGATGGAAAAGGACAGCTAGCACCAGGTGGAATGGAATATGAGTACCCACCCCTGTGGGGTCCGAATAGCTATAATAGTGGGGCAGGCCTAAACCGCCTTTCTCGATTTGCCGGGTATGTATATTCGAATATGCCTAACAATAAAGCGACGCATGATAACCCTGTATTAACAGTAGAGGAAAGTTGGGACGTAGCAGCGTATGTAAATAGTCAACCCAGACCAAGTAAAGATCTGAGTGGTGACTGGCCAGATATTTCCAAGAAACCCATAGACCATCCCTTTGGTCCTTATGCAGATGGTTTTAGTGAAACACAACATAAGTATGGGCCCTATCCTCCTATCCTTGCTAAAAGAGAAGAACTAAAAAAATTAAAATAACCTTTAAACAATACGAATACTATGCTTGAATGGATCAAACAACCCTGGCCTTGGTATGTAGCTGGCCCGCTTATTGGACTTACGGTTCCTTTATTGTTAATTCTAGGCAACCGGACCTTCGGTATCTCTTCTTCCTTGAGACATATTTGTGCAGCTTGTATGCCAGCAAACATTTCTTTTTTTAAATACGACTGGAAAAAAGAACTCTGGAACTGGTTCTTTGTAGCTGGCGTATTAATTGGAGGTTTTATAGCTGCTTCTTTTCTTAGCAATAACGCGCCTCTAGAAGTAAGTCCCAAGCTAGTTGAAGAAATGGCCACTTATGGCGTAACTAATTATGAAGGACTGATTCCACAGGATGTTTTTAGCTGGCCTGCACTCTTCACGGTAAGAGGAGTTATTCTTATGGTGTTCGGTGGATTCTTGGTAGGATTCGGTACTCGTTATGCCGGAGGATGTACATCCGGTCACTCCATAATGGGCTTGAGTAATTTACAATGGCCCTCTTTAGTAGCTACTTGCTGCTTTATGGCGGGTGGGTTCATTATGGCCAACCTGATTCTTCCTATTATCATGAAACTTTAAAGACATTTAATCATGCAACAATCTACTAATACAGACTTTGAAATTCGCTCCGAGAACGCTATGTGCGTTAATCAAAGTGAACTGGACAAACCCATCAGTTCTAAATTTAAATATCTATTTGCAGGGGTTTTATTTGGTATAGTTCTTGTAAAATCAGAAGTCATTGCTTGGTTTCGAATTCAAGAGATGTTTCGTTTACAGAGCTTCCATATGTACGGAGTAATTGGCTCTGCGGTAATAGTAGGCGCTATCAGTGTATTCCTGATCAAGAAATTCAATATCAAAAGTATTGAGGGAGAAACTATTCGTCTGGAAGACAAAAAGTTTAGTAAAGGACAGATTTACGGCGGTTTACTATTTGGCTTTGGATGGGCTCTTACTGGTGCATGTCCGGGTCCATTATTTGCACAGATTGGAACAGGTGCCAGCGTAGTGATTGTTACTTTGTTGAGCGCCATTGCTGGTACCTGGACTTATGGATATCTACGGCCAAAACTGCCTCACTAAGATTAGTATCCAATGTGACTAATATCACCAGTTGGGTAATAGCATACTATTAGTTTTACAATATAACTTATTGCTATGCATTACAAACATCAACTCGTGATCGTAGGTGGCGGTAACGCAGGTATTTCAGCGGCTGCTCAGCTACTTCGTAATAATAAGCAACTAGACATTGCCATCATTGAGCCTTCAGAATTTCACTACTATCAACCCGCCTGGACCTTGGTAGGGGCAGGCTCTTTCGACATCAATAAAACAAAAAGAACGGAGGCCAGTGTAATGCCCAAGGGCACCCGTTGGATCAAAAACAAAGTGGCCAGCTTCCAGCCTGAACAAAATCAGTTAACGCTGGTGAATGGTGAAATAATTGGCTATGAGTATTTGATTGTAGCCCCTGGAATACAGTTAAACTGGCATGAGATCAAAGGACTCCCTGAAACGCTTGGGAAAAACGGTGTCACCTCCAATTATAAATTTGAATTAGCCCCCTATACTTGGGAATGTATTCAAAATTTCAAAGGAGGAAATATGCTTTTCACCAACCCTCTTGGTGCCGTAAAGTGTGGAGGCGCTCCTCATAAAATCATGTGGTTGGCTGGAGATTGGCTAACTAAGAAAAAGCTACTGGCACAAACGAACATTCAATATTGGAGTGGAGGTACCCGACTTTTTGGAGTACCTAAGTACGAGAGGACTCTACTTAAAGTTGCCGAAAGAAATAATGTTGATATGCACTTCTATACCAAACTGGTAGAAGTAGATGGTCCTAATAAGAAAGCAAAATTTTTAGGGTTCGGAGAAAACAATAAAGACCAGGAATACTGGGTGAATTTTGACCTATTGCATGTAACTCCTCCCCAATCAGCTCCCGATTTTATTCGCCAAAGTCCTCTAGCAAATGAAGCAGGATGGGTAGATGTAGACAAGTTCACCTTGCAACATGTTCGCTATCCTAATGTATTCAGTTTGGGAGATGCTGCCTCCTTACCTACCTTTCGTACAGGGGCTGCTATTCGTAAAGAAGCCCCGGTACTGGTCCAAAATTTGTTAGCCTATTTGAAAGGTCAACCTCTCAGGGCTCGCTATAGTGGCTATAGCAGTTGTCCTGTGGTAACCAGCTATGGCAAACTAGTACTTTGTGAATTTGATTACGATGGCAAGCCTATGGAAACCTTTCCCTTTGATCAAAGCAAAGAGCGCTGGAGCATGTATCAATTAAAAAGATGGGTATTACCCTGGCTCTATTGGAATCAAATACTACCGGGTCGCATGTAAAAAATACACTATGAAAAATTGGATGATAAAAAATAAGTTAACCCTCATTGGAGTAGTAGTGGGAGCTGTTGGAGGATTCATCTACTGGCAGCAGATAGGTTGTGTATCAGGTACCTGCCCTATCACTTCTGCCTGGCACAATAGCACCGCCTACGGAGCTTTGATGGGCGGATTATTATTTAGTAGTTTTAAGCGCGAACAACCCCAAAATGAGCAACACTAGAGAAAGTTTTGGAGAGATCATTAAAGGAGACACTCCGGTGCTTGTCGATTTTTTTGCTGAGTGGTGTGGCCCTTGTAAAATGATGAAACCCATTTTGGAGGATCTCAGAAAAAGAATGGGCGACAAGGTGCGCATTCTAAAAATCGACATTGATAAAAGTCCTGCTGCTGCTAACGCTTTGCAAATACAAAGTGTGCCCACACTCATGCTGTTTAAAGCCGGTCAACAATTGTGGCGGCAATCAGGCGTAGTACAAGCTGCTGAGCTGGAACGAATCATTACAACTCACACCCGATAATATTTATGAACGAACCAACCCCTAAAAAGGCCTATCTATCCTCTGCCCTTCAATGTAAATGTCCTAGATGCCGTGAGGGTGATCTTTTTAAGAACCCCACTAGTTTACGTTACAAAGGGAATCTGGATATGCATCCAGAATGTCCTGTGTGTGGCCAATCCACAGAAATTGAAGTAGGATTTTATTATGGTACCGGCTATGTAAGTTATGCGCTCACCGTAGCTCTTACAGTTTCTACTCTGGTGGCTTGGTGGGTATTGATAGGTTTCTCTACTGAAGATAACCGCTTTTTCTGGTGGTTGGGAAGCAACGCCGTTTTGTTGATTTTACTGCAGCCATGGCTAATGCGATTAAGCCGCAGTTTATGGATCTCTTGGTTTGTATCCTATGACCCTGAATGGCAGGTGCATGAAGCAGACGCACCAGAACGAATCAACGCTGAGCAATCGGGAAATTGGTAACAAAACTAGTTTGGATAGTTTTTCTCCTTTGAACGTTGAAAATCAAATATCTAAACTTGTTGGAAGTATCATGATTTCGAAACTCGCTGGTTTTTGTCCGTTATTTCTGTAAAATAGGCCTACCTTGATGATAAATAATTTCAGGTTTCTGTGCCAAAAAAGTTTTCAACTGATATATTTTTTACCCCCTCGTTACGAGCTAAACTTGGACGATACACTTTATTTTTTGCAATCGGGAGTTTTATATTGCACCTACTTTTATACGCCATTTATAATTACTGGTTAGGATTGATGCCGGCAGGATTATTGAGTAATCCGATCAACGCCATTTACACGCCATTTTCATTTTTATTAGTTTATGAAGCATATTTATTGCTTTATTACTTACAACACTCTACAACTATCTATGTAGCTAAGCAGTATGAGATTATAGTCTTGATTTTGATTCGTGGTATATTCAAGGATATGACACATTTGGATATGACGGCTGGAAATATTTTAAGTATTAATAATTTAGAATTATGGTATGATTTGGGGACTGTGCTGACTCTCTTCATCTTGATTCTTTTATTTTATCAGGTGAGCGGAAGGCATGCAATTAGCATTAGTCAAACGATGGGTAATACGGAACGAGGACCTCAGATGAATAGATTTATTACAGCAAAAAAGAACTTATCGGCAGTATTATTTTTGATCACTGCTGGGTTAGCGATTTTCAGTTTTACCGATGTGGTCTTGGGGGTTGGGTCGGTGACGGACTGGATGGCCACTCCCAATATAAATGCGATCTTTTTCGATCATTTCTTTACTCTACTTATTCTAGGAGATGTATTGATCCTTTTGTTTTCCCTTTTCTATACAGATGATTTTCCCGTAATCATTCGCAATTCTAGTTTTGTAATATCAACCATTTTGCTGAAGCTTTCATTTGGAGCAGAAAGTGGCGTTTCGCAGGTGTTTATTATTGTCGGGGTCGGATTTGGCGTAGCCATGTCTGCTATAACCGGAAGGTTCCTTAAGGTAACTCGTTAAGGCCCCTTAGTCGATATCTAGCCTCCAATCTTCTTTTTCTTCCTTATTTTTGCACCCCCAATGGAGACTTGTCCGAGTGGTTGAAGGAGCACGCCTGGAAAGTGTGTATACCTCTAAAGGGTATCGAGGGTTCGAATCCCTCAGTCTCCGCGAAAAATGATCGCAATT
>JBMSWW010000005.1:0-27541 GCA_049425065.1 Chitinophagaceae bacterium | reverse complement strand
TGCTCTGGTGATTTTCCATTTCCAATTTCGCCAAAAAGCTCAATATAGCCGTACCATTTTTCTCCAAAATTTTTTCCTGGCGCAATAGTGTAAATCCAATTTGGCTTTTTATTTTCTCCATCCCATTCGGCTCCTATATTATATCCAAGCGAAACAGTTTCCGATAAAGTGTGTTGCATAGTAAATCTAAAATTCAGAGACGGGTTAGAAGTCTTGAAATTTGGGGAAGATAAAAGAGGAATGCCTGTATGAAATATCAACGATGTTAATGGAAGTAGTCCCTTTTCTTCAAAAAGGGCAACTTTTCCTCCAATTTGTACAGGTTGAAGACCATTTATTACTTTATTGTCTGTGGTAATTGTGTTTTTGAAATTCTCAAATTCAGTAATAACTCTAACTTCAATTTTTTTGGAAATTCCATATTTGAGAAGTGAAGTAGGTGTTATCCACGAAGTTCCATTAGTCAATTTTTCTCTATTGAAGCCAATTTCAGCCTGTACATATTTCCTTTTCGTTATGATAGGAGATTCTGTTTGATCGGGGCGATCCGTTTCCATTCTGCCTGATTCCTGAGACAATAAATGCTTTGGCAAGGCAATAGAGAAGGAGAGAAAAACTAGATAAAAATAGGGGCTTAATTTTTTCATCCTTAAAATTATGTCTAATTTCAGAAAAATGCATCGTCATGAAAAAGCAAAGAAGAGAATTTTTAAAAGTCTTGACTAAAGCAGGGTTGTTTACCGCGGTGAGTGGAGTAGGTAGTTCTAGGGTATTTGGTAGTAACGCGAGATCTTTTTCTGACAACAATCAAATGCTGGTTGGAGAAATTGGGTATACTCAGCAGCCTTTGCCTTATTCTTACGATGCACTAGAGCCTTATATCGATGCGCTCACCATGGAAATTCATTATACAAAACATGCCGCTGGCTACACCAAAAATTTGGTGGATGCATGTACGGCAGAAAAAGTGAATATAGCAGAAACGTCACTGTTGTTACTATTGAGTCGTATCTCATCATACTCGGTAAAGATGCGTAATAATGGTGGCGGACATTATAATCATGAATTTTTTTGGCGGTCGATGAAGCCGGCTGTTGCTGGAGAAATAAACCTTCCTTCCGGTGAATTAGCCGCTGCCTTAGTGCGTGATTTTGACTCTATAGAAAATTTTCAAACTCAATTTACCGAAGTGGCTAAAAGTCGATTTGGAAGTGGATGGGCATGGCTGGTGAAATTGCCCGATGGGAAATTGAAGGTTGGGTCCACCCCTAACCAAGATAATCCATTGATGGATTGCAGCGAATTCAAAGGAACTCCTTTACTGGGATTAGATGTTTGGGAACACGCCTATTACCTCAAATATCAAAACAAAAGGCCCGATTATATCAAGGCCTTTTGGTCGTTAGTGAATTGGAAAATAATTGAAGAGCGATTAAAGAAAGCTTAAGCTTCTTGCTCCATATAACTTTCTACTGGCTCGCAGGTACAGATCAGATTACGATCTCCATGGGTGTTATTGACTCTAGCCACAGAAGGCCAGAATTTATTGTCGGATACATAGGGTAGAGGATAAGCTGCTACCTGACGACTATAGGAATGTTTCCATTCGTCAGCGGTTACCGCAAACTGTGTATGGGGGGCATTCTTCAACGGATTATCTTTCTTGTCTGATTTACCTTCTTCAATTTGACGGATCTCGGCTCTGATAGCAATCAGGGCATCGCAAAAACGATCCAACTCGGCTTTGTCTTCGCTTTCAGTGGGTTCGATCATGATGGTGCCAGCCACCGGGAAACTCATCGTAGGGGCATGGAATCCATAATCCATCAATCGCTTAGGCACATCTTCTGCTTCGATCTCAGCTGTTTTTTTGAAGGGGCGTAAGTCTACAATAAACTCATGCGCACATTGGCCACTGTGATTGGTATAAAGAATATCGTAATGACCTGTTAAGCGTGCTCTCATGTAGTTGGCATTCAGAATCGCATATTCAGTAGCCTCTTTTAACCCCTTGGGGCCTAACATTCTGATATAGGCATAGGATATCAACAAGATTAAAGAAGAGCCGTATGGAGCTGCAGAAACAGCATCCGTGCTTCCTAAAATTACGTGACCAGGTAGGAAGGGGGCCAAGTGACTTTTTACACATATGGGACCCATGCCAGGACCGCCGCCGCCGTGGGGAATTGCAAATGTTTTGTGCAGATTTAAGTGACATACATCAGCGCCGATTAACCCTGGCGCAGTGAGTCCTACCTGTGCATTCATGTTGGCGCCGTCCATATATACTTGTCCGCCATGCTCATGAATAATGGAAGTAATATCTTTTACGGTTTCCTCATACACGCCATAAGTGCTGGGGTATGTGATCATAATACCCGCTAAGTCTTTGCTATGTAATTCGGCTTTTGCTTTGAGATCTTCTATATCGATATACCCATTCTCAAGCGCTTTTACCACCACTACTTTCATGCCGGCCATCACTGCGGAAGCAGGATTAGTTCCGTGGGCGGAGATAGGGATCAGCATCACATTTCGTT
Organism: Chitinophagaceae bacterium; assembly: GCA_049425065.1. Lineage (GTDB taxonomy): Bacteria > Bacteroidota > Bacteroidia > Chitinophagales > Chitinophagaceae > JJ008. Next base: position 25,001 of record JBMSWW010000005.1, on the reverse strand, counting down.
CAGGGTTTCCGTTGGCTTCATGAAATGCACGAATAGTAAGCAGTCCTGCATATTCTCCTTGCGCACCACTGTTAGGTTGTAAGCTACAAGCATCCAGTGCCGTAATATCACAGAGGTAGGCACTTAACTCTTTCATCACTGTTTGATAACCCTTTGTTTGATCCGCAGGTGTAAAGGGATGTATACTATTCCACTCGGGCCAGCTCAATGGCATCATTTCAGAAGCTGCGTTTAACTTCATAGTACAACTTCCCAAAGAAATCATGGAAGTATTGAGCGAAAGATCTTTATTCTCCAGCATCTTGATATAGCGCATCATCTGACTCTCACTTCGACAGCTATGAAATACGGGATGAAGCAAATAACTACTTTGACGGTGTAATTGGGAAGGGATATGGTCGTATCCTGCCTCTTTATCCAATGAAAAACTTACGGGCTGCACATCGTCCTCAAAACAATTGATCAGATCATGTAGGTCGGCAATGTCTGTGGTTTCGTCAATAGAAATGCTGATCAGGTTTTTGCCAGGGTAGCGAAGATTGATTTTCTGTGCTTCGGCTTTTTTCTGAATATGCTCTTTTTTATCTGTATCAATAACGATCGTATCAAAGAAGTATGCTGAATACAACTTGAATCCACGTTCCCTCACTGCGTTGGCCACAATGGAAGCGTAGCGATTTACGCGGGTCGCAATTTGACGCAGTCCCTCTGGTCGATGATAAACTGCGTACATGGCTGCCATGTTCGCTAGTAAGGCTTGCGCTGTGCAAATATTAGAAGTAGCTTTTTCTCTTTTTATATGTTGCTCGCGTGTTTGTAAAGCCATGCGAAGTGCTCGCTTACCTTGTGCATCTATACTTACACCAATGATTCTTCCAGGCATGCTTCTTTTGAATTCATCTTTGGTAGCAAAGAAGGCTGCATGCGGTCCTCCGTATCCCATGGGTACTCCAAAGCGTTGGGCAGATCCTACGGCCACATCAGCGCCTAATTCACCGGGAGGGGTTAACAGTGTTAAGGCCAGTAGGTCAGTGGCCATTACTACATAGGCTCCGTTGGTGTGGGCCTGTTCAATAAATGAACGATAGTCTTCAATGGAACCTTTATCATTGGGATATTGAATGATAGCTCCAAAATAAGATTCATCGATTGCCGCAGTTGAATAATCGCCCTCTATCAACTCAATGTGCAGAGGTAGACTACGCGTGCGAAGAAGATCTTTAGTTTGCGGAAAAATTTCTTTGTCTACAAAGAAGCGAGGTCTTTCAACATGATCTTGTTTGTTGAGCGTATTGAAAAACATAGTCATGGCCTCTGCAGCAGCAGTAGATTCATCCAATAAGGAGGCATTGGCAATTGGTAGTGCAGTAAGGTCACTCACCATGGTTTGAAAATTCAACAAACTTTCCAAACGGCCCTGTGCAATCTCCGCTTGATAGGGGGTGTACTGAGTATACCATCCTGGATTTTCAAAAATATTTCGAAGGATAACGGAAGGGGTAATGGTATTGTAGTATCCCTGTCCGATATAAGTTTTCCAGGTTTGGTTTTGCTGGGCAACCTCCCGTATATGTTGCAAGTACTGGTATTCACTCAAAGATGCAGGAACCTGTAAGTCTCTTTGCATGCGAATACCGGCAGGAACGGTTTTACTAATCAAAGTGTCAATATCTTTTTCGCCAATGGTGGCAAGCATCTCCTTTGATTGAGAAGCGGATCCATTATGACGTCCATTAAACTCGTTGGATTGAAGCTGAATAAGGTTCATAGAGTGGAAAGTTGAAATTGTACGCAAAATTACGGCTAAGTTCTTTTCTTTGTCTTATGTCAGACCAACTGTTAGTAAACTGGGAAAAGAAATCTAGGGAACGGCAAAAATTGTACAAACAATATTTACAAAGAGTCCCCAAAAATGAGGTGTTACAGCGGCAGGGGGATCTTCATGAGGAGGCTTTTGCCAAAGTGGACTGTCTTTCCTGTGCTAATTGTTGTAAAAATTACTCCCCCCGATTCAAGGGACCAGACATCAAGCGAATTAGTAAGGTGCTGGGACTTCGGGAGACCGATTTCATCACCACTTATTTGAAGATGGATGAGGACGGTGATTATGTATTGCAGTCCTTACCCTGTCCCTTTTTAGAGGCAGATAATTGTTGTCGCATTTATGAGGACCGTCCCTCCGATTGTCGAAGATTCCCCTATACTGATGAAGACGTCTTGATTAAGAGAACGACTATTACCCTCAAGAATGCTAGTTTTTGTCCCATTACTTATTATGTAATTGAGCGATTAATGGCGGAAACGAAAAAGTCTTAATATTCGAATTTTCTAAGGGTGGGGGCCTTGAACCAGGTAATGACCGCTACCAAGATGGTCATGGTGCCCCCAAAGATGACGGAGGGAATCATGCCCATCGCAGTGGCCGCCACTCCACTCTCAAATTGGCCAAGTTCATTGGAGGAGTTGATAAAAATAGAATTGACAGAAGAGACGCGTCCCCGCATTTCATCGGGTACAAAAAGTTGCACAACGGTGCCTCGGATAATCACACTCACCCCATCAAATAGTCCGGAAGCGAATAAGGCCATAAAACTGAGCCAGTAATTACGGGATAGAGCAAATACAAACATACATAGACCAAATCCAGCTACCACGTAGATGAGGGTCTTCCCTTGTTTTTTCTTCAACGGGTGACGGGTGAACCAGGCGATGGCAATGAAATTTCCCAGGTAAGTGGCGGCTACCAGCCATCCGAGTCCTTTGGGTCCAACATGCAAAATGTCGTTGGCAAAAGCGGGGAGCAGGGCTACCACACCACCAAAAAGAACGGCGAACATGTCAAGACTCATGGCACCCAGCAAGGCCTTTTGTCTCCAGACAAATCGCAACCCTTCTTTCACTCCTTCCCAAGTTTTGGAATTGCCCTGCCAGCTGATGGGTTTGGGGCTTATTCGCTGAAATAGAAGCAGGGCCAGTGCAGGCAATATGCAAACAGGAATAAATGCAATAGTGACATTGGTGTATCCCATTAATAGTCCTGCGAATGCAGGCCCAACTACCGCGGCAATCAACCAAGACATGCTATTTATGGAGGCGGCTTTCACCAAGGAGGTGGAAGGGACCAATTGAGCCATGAAAGAATTAAATCCTGCGCCGGAGAATGCACGGATGGCACCGGTACAAGCCATTAAAAAATAGATTGTCCACTCAATTTGTTTCGTAGTATACAATTTGCTAATCCAAGCAGAAGTGACAATGGTAAATCCAATCATCAATAGAACATAGAGGCCCATAGCTATTGAGAGTAAACGATGTTTGTTGCTTCTGTCCACTTTAACTCCGGCAGGTAAGGCCAAGGTGATTGCCGGAATTACCTCTGAAAGCCCAAGCATACCTAATGCCAGTTTACTTCCGGTAATTTCATAGAGTCGCCATCCAATAAGCACCGGCATCATTCTAAGCCCGGCGATGAATAAAATTCGGGCCAGCATGAATGTGGTAAACTCCCGGTTAATGACAGGGCGACGCGTAATCATGGAAGATGGAGATAGTGAATGTCATTTTCATAAGGTTTATCCAGCGCCTCGATGATTGTTTGCAGATGCGTGTCATTATAAATGAAGTCAGCATGGCTTACATCTACAAACAATGTTTTTGTGCTTTGCTGACGAATGTAATTGGTATAAGTGTCCTGAATGTTGGAAAGATATTCGTCTGGGATATTTTGCTCGTAGGATCTGTTTCTTTTTTTGATATTGGCTTGTAACTTTTCTACGGGCGCGTGAAGATAAATCAGTAAATCAGGTTGAACGAGCTGCTGATGTATAATGTCAAACAGTCGTTGATAAAGTCGGTATTCGTCTTCCGGTAAGGTAACCTTAGCAAATAGCAGACATTTATTAAACAAATAATCGGAGATAGTCAATTCCTGAAAAAGGTTTTGTTGCTGCAGAAGCTCCTTTAATTGTTTAAAACGTTCTGCCATGAAAAAAAGCTCCACCGGAAAGGCATACTGCTCTGGCTTTTCATAGAACTTAGGCAGGAAAGGGTTATCGGCAAATTCTTCTAAGATCAGCCGAGCATTATAATGCTTGCTAAGTAATTGGGCCAGGGTGGTTTTTCCCGCTCCGATATTCCCCTCAATAGTAATGAAATTGTAAAGCATGGGCAGGTGCGCAAGTTACTTTAATTGGTGGACCAAACCTTCATCCGGACATTGGTCCAACAAGACTTTCATCGAAATTCCAACGGCGGGGTGAATAAGTTGCGGGCTTAATTCCAATAGCGGTAATAGCGCAAATCGGCGTTGGGCCATTTGTGGGTGAGGAACTTGAAGTTGAGGGGTGTCAATCACCTCGTTTCCATAGAGCAGGATATCAATGTCTATCGTTCTTGGGCCATACTTTTCCTGACGAGTTATTCCTAATTCTTGTTCTATTTCTAACAGTGCAGTCAATAGTTCTAGGGGCGAAAGGGTGGTTTCTAGTTTGATCGCTTGGTTGAGAAAGGAAGGCTGATCCGTTTTTCCCCAGGGCGCTGTTTCGTAGAGAGAAGAAATGCCAATACATTTTCCAGCTCGAATGGAGATTTGCTCAACGGCTTTCTGTAAGAACTCTTCTCGTTGACCCAAATTTGAACCCGTCAATAAATAAGCCGTTATCATGGTCGTCAAATATCCTGATTTTTAAAATACATTTGCTCACATGTCGGTCTCCTCCTCTAATGGCTATAGTCAGATGCGTGCCTTGGGTGCTATTATTAAAGCCAGCTTCAGAGCTATCCTAAGTAATCCCAGCGCTATTGTTTTTAGTCTGGGTTTCCCAATCATCTTTGTGTTGATCTTTAGTGCCTTTGGGAATAATAATGGAGCTACTTATAAGATAACTATTCATCCTCTGAGTGACACGCTGAATATTTTTTATCAATCATTACAACAAGATCCTTCTGTAAAAATTGTTCGCTATCCAGATAGTACTGTTATGCAGAAGGAGCTGTTAGAAGGTAAGTTAACCGGAACCGTGCTGATTAAAAAAACTAAAGACAGCAGTTTGGTTACTTATTTAAGCGTTCAGTTTTTTTCTACCACCGCCAGTGCCATGACTACGGGCCCCTTTCTTCGGATTCTCGATTATGTACGATTAAAAACACTACAGGAGACGGTAGACTTAGGTGCTAGCGCCATAAAGATGGAACCTCCACTTATTACAGAAGTGCGTCCTTACCGGCCCATCGACTTTGTGCTACCAGGACAGTTAGGGTTTTCTATATTGTTCTCCACACTTTTTGGTATTGCATTTACATTTTATGGCTTGCGGGAGCAATTGGTCTTAAAACGTTTTTTTGCCACGCCTGTTCGTCGTATTCATATTCTGGTGGGGATTGGATTAAGTCGTATCAGTTTTCAATTGCTTACCGTATTGGTACTACTTCTATTTGGTTATTGGGTGCTCGACTTCACCTTACAAAATGGAGTATACACCGTGTTATCCATTTTGAGTGTAACTATACTAATGCTCTTTTTACTAATGGGAGTAGCGCTAGTGATCAGTAGTGTGGCAAAAACAGACTCTAATATTCCTTTGCTAATCAATCTTTTTGGACTTCCTCAATTGCTTCTATCAGGAACATTTTTCTCTGTAGATGTTTTCCCTGCTTGGATGCAGTCTTTTTGTGAGGTGCTACCCCTTAAACAATTCAATGATGCCATTAGGATCATTTCATTTGAGGGCCATTCTTTTTTTGATACAGGAAAAGAGGTATTGATCTTATCCATTTGGATAGTAGTAGTGTATTGGTTGGCTGCTAAAGTGCTTCGTTGGGAATAAATAATATTTATGCGGATACTGCGTTTTGCTTTCTTGAGTTTTTTGTTATTGTTTTTGCTTATTACAAGTATCTCGTTGTTTTTCCCTACACAGGTTCGTATTTCCAGAGCGGTAGATATTCATGCGCCTTTCTCATTGATTCATGCGCAGCTCTCACAACCTGACCAATGGCGTAATTGGTTTCCAGGCGTTGATACGCTCAGGTTGATTGTTGAAAATGGCAAGGCAGTAGGAATAAGGACGCCCAATGGAAATGCATTACTATTGAAAGAAGTGAGCTCCGTGGAAGTTACTGCTGGAGGAAATTTAGGAGCCTCCGTTGAAGCTAGTATGGGCTGGAATATTTTGGGAGATACTTTTGCTAAACATCGCACGGTGCAATGGTATATGGACTTTGAATTTGATTGGTATCCCTGGGAAAAGTTCGCCAGCTTATTATTGGAACCTCGTTACGGTCCCCTTTTGGAAAGAGGGTTACAACAATTAAAAATTTTTTGTGAGCAATAACCTTGATCACAATTTCTCTTGCACTTTAATCATCTGTAGATTTCTGCGAATCCCCTGGTATTTTGTTCTCTTAATCGGGGAGTCTTTAAATATTTTCTTGAAGGCTTCTTCGGTCATCTCTTCCCACTCACCAGTGGAGAGTTGCAGGACTTCTTGTAGCGGTGAGAATTCTTCAGTATTGTGAGGTTTACTAAATCTATTCCAAGGGCAAACATCCTGGCAAGTATCGCAACCGAATAACCAATTCTCCATTTTTCCGGTGGCTTCGCTGGGCATCAGTAGTTCCTTTAACTCTATCGTATAATATGCGATGCACTTACTTCCATCTATTATTTTGCCAGGCAGAATGGCCTCTGTGGGACAAGCTTCTACACAACGATTACAAGTGCCACAATAATCATGTGTAAATGGGTTGTCATATTCTAACACTAAGTCGGTGATAAGTGTGGCTATGAAAAAAAAAGAACCTTTTTTAGGGTGAATCAGATTTCCGTTTTTGCCTACCCATCCGAGTCCGCTTTGGAGTGCCCAGCTTCTTTCTAGCACGGGCGCAGAGTCTACAAATCCTCTTCCCTCAATTGCTCCAAGCTGCTCTCTTAACCTTTGAAGAAAAATCTGCAGTTTGTTTCTAATCACCTCGTGGTAGTCTTTACCCCAAGCATATTTGGCAATGCGGGGGGCGTTTTCATCTTGTTGTTCAGCGGGAAAATAATTTAACAGTAAGGTAATTACTGAATGGGCGCCGGGTACTAATCGAGTAGGGTCTATTCGTAATTCAAAATGATTTTCCATGTATTTCATGGAACCCTGCATTCCCTTTAATAACCAGTTCTCTAAACGACGTGCATCTTCATCCAGTTTTTTGGCTTTGGCGATACCACATTGATCGAACCCCAACTCTTGTGCGAGTTGTTTTACCAGTACAGTATGGTAAGATGGGGAGTTCAATTTTATTTGCAAGTGTTAATCATTTGCCGATCAATAAGATCTTTCATTTCTTTATGAAGGTTTGCGCGTTCTTCGCCTAATATATTTTTTACCAATACCACGTATAAGTAGCCTCTGCAAAGATCTATCATAGGCCAACTGCCAAATAATCCTGGACTGGCCAATGCAGTGGCTTTTTTATTGTTGGATTCCAGTACCCAGGCTCCCTGCGCATAGCCATACCCTTTAGCGGAGGCGGGGGCAAAGCTCACTTGTTCAGGAGAGGCTTGTTGTTGTAATAGTTCTTCCACAGAAGACTCGCTGAGAAATTGAATATTTGCATCGGTCATTCCTTTTCGCAGCAACATTTGTAAAAATTTAATCATGTCCTCTACGGTAGAAACCGCGCCACCTGCTGGATTAATCGGACCGCCATCAAGTTGAGCGAAACTTGTTTTTCTCATTCCCAAAGGAGTTAAAACTTTCATTTTGATAAGTACATCAAATTTCTTTTTGGTAACTACTTCGGCAATTCTACCGGCTATATTCATGCCCGTATTTCCATACCAAAAATCGGTTCCTGGTTTTGCACGAATGTCTCTAGTAGCCATATCATTGACTTCTTCTTCAAGGGAGAAAAATTTTTTTCGTTGCAGAATATTACGCACTATTCCTTTTTCTTCAATGCCCGTCATATGGCTTAAGCACTGTCGTATAGTGATGTAATTTTTAAAATACTTACTAAAAGAAGGAAGGTATTGCGCTACAGGATCATCAAGATTTAGTTTTCCTTCTTCTGCTAATTTATATAACAAGATCGCAGTGAGCCATTTGCTGCTGCTGGCAATGGGGACCTGTGTTTTGAGGGTGAAGCCGTTATTTTCTTGAAAAAGTAATATGCTATCTTGAGTAGCCAGTACAAAGGAAAATTCTTTTCCTAGCAGGGGGATATTACTACTCATCTTTGCCTTTACAGCCGTCCAATCGGGCTGGGCGATAGCGGTGAAGCGAAACTGTAAGAATAGCAGTAAAAAAGGGATAATCCTGACGTTCATGCAGAAAGGGCCATAAAAGAGTGACAAAAACGTCAAAAAGCGGGCCTTTCTTTCGGTATGAATGATTTTTGTGCTTGGTAGGGTGTTCGTCATTGTAAAAAGGATGAACAGGAATTATAATTGGCAACTTACTAAACAATTTTTTCTTTTTATATGAATTTGGGAAACTTTACCATCAAGGCCGCTGAGGCGGTCCAGCAAGCTCAGCAGCTCGCATTTAATGCACAATGCCCTACTATTGAAACGGAGCATCTTTTAAAGGCTTTACTCGACCTGGCAGATTCGCCTATTGATTATTTGTTAAAGAAGAATAATGTTACCGTGAATTTGGTGGAAGCAAAATTGGATGAATTAATTGATAAGCTACCCAAGACCACACAGGAGGCGGCGCAGCAGGTGAGTCGCGACTCAAATAATGTAATCTTACGAGCTGGAGCGGTGCTTAAAACTTTTCAGGACGAGTTTGTAACGCCTGAACATTTATTATTGGCGCTGGTACAAGGCAATGATTCTACAGCGAAATTATTGAAGAATGCCGGACTTACTGAAAACGGATTGGTAGCCGCTATTCGTGAATTACGAAAGGGAGAAAAAATAACTTCTGCAACGCAATCACAACAATATAATGCACTTAATAAATACGCCAGAAATTTAAACGATCAAGCAACAAAGGGGAAACTGGATCCAGTGATTGGAAGAGATGAAGAAATCAGAAGAACCTTGCATGTGCTTTCTCGAAGAACAAAGAATAATCCAATTTTAGTGGGAGAGCCTGGGGTTGGTAAAACTGCTATTGCAGAGGGTATTGCTCATCGTATTGTAAATGGGGATGTGCCCGATAATTTAAAAAGTAAAACTATTTTTTCTTTGGACATGGGTCAGTTGATTGCTGGCGCCAAGTACAAAGGGGAGTTTGAAGAGCGTTTGAAGGCCGTGGTTAAAGAGGTGGCGGATTCCGATGGTGAAATTATTCTTTTTATTGACGAGATACATACTCTCGTGGGTGCAGGGGGTGGAGAGGGCGCTATGGATGCGGCCAATATTTTAAAACCTGCCCTTGCCAGAGGCGAATTAAGAGCGGTGGGTGCTACTACGCTCAATGAGTATCAAAAATATTTTGAAAAAGATAAGGCCCTAGAACGCCGTTTTCAAAAAGTGATGGTGGATGAGCCTTCTATGGAAGACGCCATTTCGATTTTACGTGGCTTGAAAGATCGCTATGAAACTCACCATCATGTACGTATTAAAGACGAAGCCATCATTGCGGCTGTGGAGCTATCTTCTCGCTATATCACCGATCGTTTTTTACCAGATAAGGCCATCGATTTAATTGACGAAAGCGCGGCTAAGTTGCGTCTTGAAATGAACTCGATGCCCGAAGAGCTTGATACGTTGGAACGTCAGATACGTCAACTAGAAATTGAGCGAGAGGCAATCAAGAGAGAAAATGATGAAGTAAAGTTAAAAGACCTAAGTACAGACCTAGCCAATTTAGCAGTGGAGCGCGACACCTTGAGAGCAAAATGGGAAGCAGAGAAAGAATTGGTAGAAAAGGTGCAACAGGCAAAATCTACCGTAGAGCAGTTAAAAACAGAGGCCGAACGAGCCGAGCGTGAAGGCGACTACGGGTTAGTGGCGGAAATACGTTATGGAAAAATAAAAGAACAGGAAAAGAAGATTGAAGAACTCTCGGTTCAGCTTCAACAAGAAACGGAAAAGAGATTGTTGAAAGAAGAAGTAGATGCGGAGGATATTGCTGAAAGCGTAGCCAAAGCCACCGGTATTCCTGTGGCGCGTATGTTGCAAAGCGACCGCGATCGTTTATTGTTGCTGGAAGATCAATTACATCAGCGCGTGGTAGGTCAGCAGGAGGCTATTGTGGCGGTATCTGATGCTATACGTAGAAGTCGGGCAGGATTACAAGATCCTAAGAAACCCATTGGTTCCTTTATTTTCCTAGGCACTACCGGGGTGGGTAAAACGGAGTTAGCCAAAGCGCTTGCTGAGTTTTTGTTTGATGATGAATCTATGATGACCCGTATTGACATGAGTGAGTATCAGGAAAAGCACACTGTGAGCAGATTGGTGGGGGCGCCCCCGGGTTATGTAGGCTATGAAGAGGGTGGACAATTAACAGAGGCTGTGCGAAGAAAACCCTACAGTGTGGTTTTGTTAGATGAAATTGAAAAAGCACATCCTGATGTATGGAATGTGTTGTTGCAGGTGCTTGATGATGGTAGACTAACTGACAATAAAGGAAGGATAGTCAACTTTAAAAATACGATTATCATCATGACCAGTAATATGGGTAGCCATCTGATTATGGATGCCTTTGAAGCTGTCGCAGAGAAAAATATTCCAGCGGCCACGGAGAAAGCGAAAACTGAGGTGATGCAGCTTTTGCGTCAAACCATCCGTCCAGAATTCTTGAATAGGGTAGATGAGATAATTATGTTCCAACCTTTGTCACGAAAAGAGATTCTGGGTATTATAGGTATTCAGCTGAACGGGTTACGCCAATTATTAGCCAATTCGGGTATCGATCTTCAGTTTAGCGACTATGCTAAATCTTATTTAGCAGAGCAAGGCTTTGATCTTCAGTTCGGAGCACGTCCGCTAAAAAGGCTTATTCAAAAAGAAATCGTCAATGTGCTTAGCCGAAAAATTATTGCCGGCGAGATTGATAAAACTAAGCCAGTGCTTGTGGATGTTTTTGACAATATGGTAGTTTTCAGAAATGAGGTGTAGGGTACGGAAAGGTGATTATTATTAGGTAATGACTAATATAATGCTTTATATAAAACTACTAATCGTATGATTATTAATCTTTTATATAAAATTTGTTAAATTAATTTTTAGTTAGTGTTCGGGTGGTCAAAATACCCTATCTTGTCCGCAACCTCATAGTGGGAAAGTAAACAAGAAAAATGGCATTTAAAAAAGAAGATATAGTTATCATAGAACCTCGCGAAATATTTGTGGGGAAGAAAGATGCGCCAGTAACCTTAATGGAATTTGGGGAGTATGAGAACGAAGAATGCGCCAAGGTGAATGAGATAGTAAAACAATTATTAGAAGAATTTGAAGGAAAGATCAGATTTCAATTCAGACATTTTCCGCTCACTCTCATTCATCAGCGTAGCTTAAAAGCAAGTGAATCGGCAGTGGCTGCAGCTCAGGAAGGAAAGTTTTGGGAGATGCATAATGTGCTTTTCAATAATAGAAGAAATCTTGGAACTACCAGCCTGAAATTGTATAGTAAAGAGGCAGGAATTAAGAATAAAAAATTTCTGGATGATTTGGTGAATGGTGTTTATGGCTGGCAAATACAGGACGATTTAAAAGAAGGTATCAATCGTGGGGTGAAAGAATTACCTGCTTTCTTTATCAATGATGTGCCCTTCATTGGTAAGCCTACTTTTGCCAATCTCAGTGCCGCCATTCAGTCTGCATTGAAAAAAAGTAAACCCGCCACCAAGACTACGGCGAAAAAGATCTCTGTGAAAACAGCCCCTGTAAAAACAGCTTCTGTGAAAACGGCGCCAGCTCCCAAGGCGGCTGTAAAGAATACTCCGGTAAAAGCAGCTTCTGCAAAGCAAAAACAAAGAGCGTAATTAATTACTATACTTGATTTTGAAACCGTCTCCAGAAAGAGGCGGTTTTTTGTTGAGGTAGTTTTAGTAAGTGGAAAAAAAACCCCTTTGTGTAATCACAAAGGGGTTTCTGTAATCAGGTAAGATATTACCCGCGATTTCCGCCACCTGCATAGGAGTTGGAACGAGCAGGTCTCTCTTCGCGAGGTTTAGCTTCCGCTACGCGGATAGCGCGACCTTCTACGGTAGCTCCATCTAATTCGCCAATGGCTTTTTGTGCTGCAGCGTTGTCACTCATTTCTACAAATCCGAAGCCCTTGCTACGGTTTGTGTACTTGTCCATAATGATTTTGGCAGAGCTTACTTCACCATAATCGGCAAAATAGCTTTTCAGGTCTTCGTCTGTTACAGCGAAGGGTAAATTTGAAACGTAAATGTTCATGTAAAAAATATTACAGTTTTAAAAAATGAGAAAAGCGAAGAAGTAAAGAAGACTAGACGGTAGCAGCGAGGCGTATCAGTATATATCGTTCAATTACGGACTGTCGATTGACTCAATTGACTTTGCAAAGGTAGGGGATTGTGGACTTAGTTCCTAATAAATAAATAAACTAATCCCAATGCAGTGGTGGTCATCAATATAAGCGCGGCGATGCCCAGTAGATTAGAAAACCATCCGTTTCGGTAGTTGCCCATGATGGATCGCTTGTTGCTAATGTGTAATATGAATCCAATAAGTAGGGGGGCCGTTAATCCGTAGATTAAGGCAGAATAGAGTAGTGCCTGAATAGCACTGATTCCAATATAATTAAGCGATAGTCCTGCCATTAAAGAAATAGCGACATGGTTAAAATTACCTAAATCGGGTAGTATTTTCTTTCTTTGTGGTATGATAAACTCATTGGATCAGTTCCATAGACCTTATTTTATTGGAATCGCAGGAACAGGTATGAGTGCGTTGGCCCAATACTTACAGGGAATTGGTAAATACGTAGAAGGAAGCGATCGCTTTTTTGTACCTGGAGTAGTTAATGAGGTCAAAGTGAAACTAGAGCAGGAGGGAATACAATGCCATCCCCAAGATGGAACTGGTTTACATGAAAAGATTGATTTGATTGTAGTTTCTACAGCTATAGAGGATACAGTGATTGAAGTGCAACAAGCCAAATTAAAAGGAATTCCAATTATTCATCGCGCGGCTTTGCTGGCACTGATCGCGTCTAGTAAAAAAACAATTGCGGTAGCAGGGACTAGTGGAAAAAGTACTACGAGTGCTTTGCTTTTTGATATGTTGGAGAAGGGTGGACTCGCACCCAGCATTATCAGCGGTGCCGGATTGGTAAGCCTCATCAAAAAAGGAAAAATTGGCAATGCCATAGTGGGTAGTGGGGAATGGTTGGTGATAGAAGCCGATGAAAGTGACGGCTCTTTGGTGCAGTATCATCCGGCTATTGGGTTGTTGTTGAACATTGATAAGGACCATGATGAGATTGACTTATTACTTCCTTTATTTACTCAATTCCGGGATCATAGCGAAAGATTTGTAGTGAATCAAGGACATTCTCTTGCCGCGAGCTTATCTGTGAATGCCAATAATGATTTTTGTGCGCAAGAAAGGGAGTCGGCTGCTGGATATCTTGCAACTGATTTTAAACAGGAAGGATTGTCTATTCAGTTTAAAGTGAATGATATTCCCTTTTCATTGCATCAAATTGGTCGTCATAATATGGAAAATGCGGTAGCGGCCGCGGCTGTGGCAAATCAATTGGGTGTGTCATTATCTGTTTGTGCAGAGGCCTTGAAAACTTATGAAGGGATCTATCGTAGACAGCAAGTGCTTGGAAAAAAAGAGGGCGTGTGGGTAATTGATGACTATGCGCATAACCCGGTGAAATGTGCGGCCGTCATAGCGGCCTGTCAACCCGTAGCAGAAAAAGTAATTGCTTGGTTTCAGCCGCATGGTTATAAGCCCACTCGTTTTTTACGAAATGATTTTGTACAGGAAATCGCTGCAGTGTTAAGACCTCAAGATGAAATTTGGATGAGTGAAATTTACTATGCTGGCGGCTCTGCGGTGAAAGATATATCGGCCGCTGATTTGATCAACGATCTAAAAGCCCTAGGAGTACATGCGTTTTTTGTAGAAGATCGAAATCAATTTTTGTCTCAGGTTCGCCCTCATTTCACCTCTTCTTCTGTTTTATTACTCATGGGTGCCAGAGATCCTTCCTTAGAGAATTTTGCTAGCACTATCTGGGAACAACTTTAAAAGTGGTTTGAAAAACAAAAAAGGTTGGTATAACTGTTTTTGATTTTATAAGGACTGTAATCGTGCAATTACTATAAAGATCAAGACGATTAATAATAATAACAGTAAGATAGTGGCTAACACTAATGGGGGTTGATTTAATTTTAGTTTTTTTCTGGATCTATTTATTTTTTCGATTTTTTTCTTAAGTTCTTTATTCAGTTGAATCCTGAGTACGTTGAGTTGTTTTTTGTTAGCGACAGTTTCCAGTCCTTCCAGCGCAGTTTGAGTAAATTCATCAGCCGCTAGTTTCTCCTCTATCGCCTGTGCTTCCTGAGGAGAAAGTTCCTTATTAAGATAGGCAATCAATTTGTCAGGGTCCACTGGTGTAGACGAGGTGGCTAAAATATCATTTAGGTTTTTATTCATGATTCCCTTCTTTTTGTAATAGCCATATTTTTAAATTTCGCTTACCATTTTGTATATAGCTCTTGACTTCCTGTTGGCTGTAGCTGGTGCGTTCTGTTATTTGTTGATAGCTTAGTTTTTCTAAATAAAATAACGTAATGCATTCACGTTGCGCTTTGTTCAGGGTGGTCAATGCTTCCTCTAGAAGAGCCAAACTTTTTTCCTGATGTTTAGTTAGACTGAGGTCAACTTCTACTAATAAATTTTCGCTGAGATTTTCAGAAAAGGCGATTGGCTTTTGTGCTGTTTGGCGCAGCTTCATTAGGCATTGGTTTTTTACGATGGTAAAAATCCAAGCTTTGAAATGGGTCACGGGATATTTTTCTAGTTCCTCTACAACTTTTACGAATACTTGTTGCACAATATCTCTTGCATCGTTTTCCTCTTTGAGGTATTTCATGGCTACCCCATAAAGAAGCAGGGAGTATCGCTCAAGTAATTGTCCTAACCAGCGATTATCCTTGCTGGTGTAATAATTACTCAGCAACTCTTCGTCCGTTAGACTAGGTTTTTGATCCATTTGAAGAGTAAATTATCCCAGCCAAGCATTTTGAATGCTGTGTAAAAAAGGACCAAGGCAAATATTTTTTTCAGGGACTGGTCGTTTAGCAATGACGCTAATTTACCGCCCCACCAAGCACCGAATATAAATCCTAATGCTAAAAGACCCACCACTCGAAAATCGATGGGTTGTCCCAATTGTTGGCAATGATGATAGTAATAAACAGAGGCAAAAATTACCACGGGGAGTGTTAGCACGGCTAAAGAGGTCCCCTGCGCTTGGTGTTGACTGTAGTTTAAAAAAAGTATTAAAGCAGGAACCATAATGATTCCGCCTCCGATACCCACTAAACCACTAAGAATCCCCGCTAATAGGCCTATTCCCAGGGTTGCTACAAGTAAAGTGGTAGCCATTGGTTTAAATTTATGTTTCTGTAAAGGGTTATTCATTTTGTTAAGCTATAGCCAAGCCAAGTGAGTATAAATCCAAGAATTAGGGTACTTCCTGCGTAAATAAAGAAAAAGTTCAAACGTCCCTCCCTTAATAAAGTGATGGATTCTTGACTGTAGGCAGAAAAAGTGGTAAAGCCTCCGCAAAGTCCGGTGAGCAAGAATAGTCTCCACTCTTCCGTAAATAAATTTGTTTTTTCACTAATTCCCCAGAAAATGCCAATAGCAAAGCATCCAACCAGATTAACTAGCATAGTGCCGGTAGGAAAACTACTGCCATATTCGTTGGTGATTGTTCGCTGCAATAAAAACCGAAGCAGGCTTCCAAATCCTCCTCCCAATGTCACAGCCAATACTACTTTTATCATGGTTTCTTAGTTGTTACTGGAGTGGGGCCATGGCCGCTGTACTCTCAGTTCTGTCATGCCCAAAAAGGTATTTAAGGTCTACCTGCCATTTGTTTTCTCTTTTTAACACTCTTAGCGTGTCATGATCATTCTTAAAAGAGTTGGAAAAAATAATAATCGAGGTAGAATCATTTAAAGTATTCGTATTATGAATAACAATGGTGGCACCTTTATAATTCTCCCTGTCTGCTGGTGATACTTTTTGATAGGATCGCTGTGTTAAGTCCAAATAATTATTATTGAGGGAATCATTCAGCAGATAGTCTTTCGCCACATCGAAACGCCCATCAAGCGAGGCGCGAATAAATTGGCGGGCCGCATCAATTTCATTTTCTGCCTCCTGGGGTTTTTCTTTAGGGTTATTGCAAGCATAGAGTGATAAGAGTAGTACTGGAAATATGATTTTTCGCATAATCCGAAAATTACAAAAAAAGACAGTGTGATACTGTCTTTTAAAAGTTGATTAGTGGTCTCTTTGTTCTTTTTCGTGCTCTTGATTGTAGGCGCGGAGAATTTGTTTCACTAAACGATGGCGTACTACATCTTCCTCGTCTAATTCTATATGCCCGATACCTTCAATATTTTGTAAGATTCTAACCGCCGTTTGCAATCCACTGCGCTGGTTACGGGGGAGATCTACCTGCGTCATATCTCCGGTAATGATGGCTTTGGCATTGGCGCCAATACGGGTAAGAAACATTTTTAATTGCAGATCCGTGGCGTTTTGAGCTTCATCTAAAATTATAAAGGCATTATCTAGCGTTCTTCCACGCATGTAAGCAAGAGGAGCAATTTCAATAGTGCGGGTGGTCATGTAATAGCCCAACTTGTCTGCTGGAATCATGTCATCCAGCGCATCATATAAGGGACGGAGATAGGGGTCAATCTTTTCCTTTAAGTCGCCGGGAAGAAATCCAAGGCTTTCTCCAGCTTCCACCGCGGGACGTGTTAAAATAATTTTTTTGACTTGTTTGTTTTTGAGCGCTCTCACCGCCAGCGCTACCGCGGTATATGTTTTACCTGTACCTGCAGGACCTATCGCAAAGACAATGTCATTTTTTTCAGCTTCCTGCACCAGTTTTTTCTGATTCGTAGTACGGGCTCTCACTGATTTACCATTGGGCCCAAATACCAAGACCTCACTGGGATTTTTTTCCTGGAAATGATCGATAACTTCTGCATCATCTCCTCCCAATATTTGTTCAAAATATTGGTGACTCATATGGCCATTTCTTTCGAGGTACGTAATTATCTGCGTAATCTTTTCTTTAGCGGAATCTATTTGCTCCGGAGCGCCACTAAGTTTTAACTGAGTGCCTCTTGACAAAATTTTAAGTAGTGGAAATTTTTTCTTAAGAAGATCCAGTTTTCCGTTGTTGACGCCAAAGAATTCAATGGGGTTAACCGTTTCGAGATTGATGATAGTGTCTGTCAAGTCACAATGTTTTGGGTTTTTATACAGTCTAGTTAACTGCTTTCAATATTAACATTCACTCGTCAAAAATCCAATGACTACTTATCAACAATTGTGGATTGAGATTCTTAGCTATTATACGGAGAGCACTTTGCTGCGGGCAATCAAACAGGCTCCCATAACACCTGCTTTTTCTCCCAATTGAGAAATTCTTAACTGGGTATCGCTATTCACTAAGCTGAGGGAGTATTTGTTAATGGCGCTTTTTATGGGCAATCTTAAATAATCACCCGTTTCAGAAAGAGTACCTCCCAGTATTAAGACCTCGGGGTTAAAAACATTTATTAACATCGCTAAGCCCTTGCCGATTTTTTCCCCTACCTCTGCTAGCATTTCAATACAGAGCATATCTTCTTGGTGGGCCGCTTCTATAATATCAAGGATGGTTATTTCGCCAGCTGCTTTTTTCTTTTTTATAGCCGAGGAGTTAGAGCCTTGGGAAATTTTTTCTTTGAATTTACGAATCAATGACTGGCCCGAAGCCTCTGTTTCCAAACATCCTTTTTTACCGCATTGGCATAGAATCTCATTGTTAAAAAAGGGGATATGACCAAATTCTCCGCTAAATCCTGATTTTCCGTAGTACAGTTTTCCGTCAATTAAAATACCTAAACCAATCCCATAATCGATATTAACAAATAATACATCGCGCGCTCCTGAAATTTCTCCTGAACAATATTCACCATAGGCCATAGCCCTGGAGTCATTTTCTAAAAAAGTAGGAATCCCGAATTCGCGTTGAAAAATATTTGCCAGGGGCTCTTCTTGAAAGTGAAAGTAGCTGTAACTGTACCCATTATTTTGATTGATGCGCCCCGATAAATTGACACCCATTCCCAGCAGTTTATTTTTTGGGATATCTATTTCCTTGAGGTACTTCTTAATGATATCTAATAATTGTTGGAACGATTCTTTTGTATTCTCAAGTCGGTAGGGAATTTTCTCTTTGAGGTTAACCAGGTGTTTCCTGAAGTCTACTAAGCCCAGGTTGATGTAGTATTTCTTTACGTCCACTCCAATAAAATAGCAGGCATCAGCCACTAGCCCATAAATGCTTGCCTTTCTTCCTCCGGTGGAATCAAATTTTCCATTATCACGAATCAAACGATCTTCAATTAGTTCGTTTACCAAGCTGGTGATTTTTGGAACACTCGTGTTCATTTCTCTGCTTAGTTCCGTAATCGTAAAATCGCCGTGTTGATCTAAGTGGTTCAGGATACTTCTTTTGAGTGCTTTATTCTTATAGGCCACCCCCGAGGTATTTTCCTTGCTGAGAAGCTCAAAAATCCGATGCTTAGGTGGGGGAATATTTTTTTTCATTAGCTCATGAGAATCAATTACTAAAATAAGAAATTATAAAAAAGGGGGCGATTTGTTCTACTAAATAAAAATATTTAGTAAGATATGATAAAATTATAATAATATTTACAATATTTGTATCGGATCTTGATTTTTTTAATTCAAAAAATTAGACCAACGAATGCTGGCCAAAGACGTTGCTACACAGGAACAGTTTACCCTGGATACCTATGCACCTATATACTTGAAGGAACTGAAGGATAATATACTTCCTTTTTGGGTTCGTTTTAGTAAAGACGAAATTAATGGTGGCTTCTTTACCTGTTTAGACAGAGAAGGTAATGTCTACGATAATGATAAATTTATCTGGCTACAGGTTCGAGAGGTTTGCTGTTTTAGTTATATGTATCAACACTTGGAGCCTCGGCAGGAGTGGTTGGACATGGCTTTGCATGGGGCAAACTTCATGGAAAAATATGGCCGTGACGCAGAGGGGAATTGGTACTTCTCTACTACGAAAGAAGGAAAGCCGCTAGTACAGCCTTACAATATTTTTAGTGATTGTTTTGCTACTATGGCTTTTGCGGCTTTGAATAGAATTCAGCCCTCTGATCGCTGGAAGAATTTAGCGGTCTCCACTTTTGAAAATATTTTAAAACGTCGACAAAACTGGAAAGGAATCTATAATAAATCCGTTCCTGGCACACGTACTCTTAAGAACTTTAGTTTGCCCATGATCTTGTGCAATCTGGCGCTTGAATTGGAACCGGTAATTGGTACTGAAAAGGTAGATGCTTTATTGCCTGAAGTTATTCATGAAGTGATGGAAGTATTCTATCAGCCCGATTCAGGCCTTATTTTAGAAAATGTGTATGAGGATGGAAGCTTTTGTGACAGTTTTGAAGGAAGAGTACTGAATCCCGGCCACGCCATTGAGGCTATGTGGTTTATCATGGATCTCGGGGTGCGCACCCATAACAAGGAATTAATTACGAAAGCAAAAGATATCATGCTTCGCACCCTGGAGAAAGGATGGGATGGCGAGTATGGAGGTATTTTCTATTTTCTGGATTATCAAGGACATCCTACCCAGCAATTGGAATGGGATCAGAAGTTATGGTGGGTTCATGTAGAAGCGTTAGTGGCATTGGCAAAGGGCTATAAGTTAACTGGCGATTCACAATGTGCAGAATGGTTTGAGAAAGTGCATGAATATACTTGGAAAAACTTCAGGGATCTGGAGCATGGGGAATGGTTTGGCTATCTCAATCGCCGAGGCGAGGTGTTACTAAATATGAAAGGGGGAAAATGGAAAGGTTGCTTTCATATTCCTCGTTCCTTGTTTCAAGTTTGGAAAACATTATCCTGATTTTTTTAATGCTGTTGAGAAAAATTAAATATTGGGTTTTTGCTATTTCATCTTGTTGGTGTTTGGCTTCTTGTGCGCAGTATGTACACCGTGCAGACGTATTAGTAGTAGGAGGTGGCACGGCTGGTATTGCGGCGGGTATTCAAGCAGCACGAATGGGGGTAAGTACCCTCATTGCAGAAGAAACAACTTGGGTAGGCGGTATGTTGTCGTCTGCGGGAGTATCTGCTATTGATGGCAATCACATGCTACCCTCCGGTATCTGGAAGGAATTTCGTCAACGTATTTATGATTATTACGGCGGACCTGGGCGAGTAGCAACAGGATGGGTGAGTAATACCCATTTTGAGCCACATGTAGCTGATAGTATTCTAAAGTCAATGGCGGCAGCTGAAAAAAAATTGGCAATTCGGTATCAACTTCAATTTGTAGATGTGATCAATGAGGGACAACAAATAAAAGGAGCACTTTTTGTTGACCTCACTAGTGGAGACACCATTTCTATTCAGGCATCACAAGTAATAGATGCTACAGAACTTGGAGACGTATTTGCCAACGCAGGTATTTCTTATGATGTAGGTATGGAAGCCAGTGCACTGACCGGCGAAAATGTGAACGTGCCTAATAGTAGTGATATCATACAAGATCTTACCTATGTAGCCATTTTAAAAGATTATGGTAAGGGGGTGGATTGTACTATTGTAAAACCTGCAGGATATGATCCTAGCGAATTTGATGGCGCCTGCTTAGATTTTTACAAAGACAGTACGCGTATTAAACCAGGTGTTGATTGTGCTAAGATGCTAACGTATGCAAAATTGCCTGGTAAAAAGTATATGTTGAATTGGCCCGCTTATGGGAATGATATTTATTTACACTTGATTAATCTTAGTCCGCAACAGCGGAAGTTGGAATTAGAAAAAGCGAAGCAACAAACATTACGGTATATCTATTTTATTCAGCAAGAACTGGGTTATAAACATTTCGGATTAGCTAACGATGAATTTCCAACTGATGACAGATTGGCATTGATGCCCTATCACCGCGAGGGCAGACGTATGCAGGGCCTTGTTCGGTTTAAGATACAGCACATCAGTGATCCTTTTAATGAGCAACATCCCTTGTATCGAACAGGAATAGCTGTGGGGGACTATCCCATTGATCATCATCATCGAAAAAATCCAGAAGCTCCCCAGCACTTGGGGTTTTACCCTATTCCTTCTTTCAATGTGCCATTAGGCGCTTTGATTCCAGCATCACATAAAGGAATTATTGTGGCAGAGAAAGGAATTAGTGTAAGTAATGTAGTGAATGGCACCACTCGCCTTCAGCCTTGTGTGTTGTTAATTGGTCAAGCGGCAGGCACCTTAGCTGCTTTAACAGTTCAAAACGAATATGCATATGCAGGGCAAGTTTCTGTAAGAAAAGTACAAGAGGCTTTGTTGAATGCGGGTGCTTATTTGATGCCCTATGCAGATGTAAATACCACGAATCCATTTTTTGCGTCTATACAACGAATAGGTGCTACCGGATTTTTAAAAGGTGCCGGACAACCTAATGCCTGGGCAAACCGTACTTGGTTTTATCCTGATTCTACCTTGTCCATGCAGGTTTTTTTGAAAGGAGTACCTACCTCGTTTAAAGTTTCCGCAAAGCATAGTGAAGAGCTGGGCAGCCAGGAGCTTACATTGACTTCATTGCTCAATTGGATTCAACTATATAAAAAGTTAACGATAGTTAAGTTGCCATTATCCGGAACCGCTAAAAAGTCTTCTAATGAGGTGCAAGTAAGTACGGAACGTTGGAAAGAGTGGGGTCTTTCTAATTATGATACTAGCCGTCCCTTATTGCGCAAAGAGGTTGCTGTTCTGCTGGATAAGCTCATAGATCCTTTTAATCAGTATATCATCAAACACAATGGAGAATTCAACTTATTATAAAACCAAAACAAAAACCCTCAGTATGAAAAAAGCAACTATCCTGTGCTGGTTCTTTGCCTTATTGGTAGGCATTGTGCAAGCACAGCAAATCAAGGTTGCCGGTAAAGTAACCGATGTTAATGGAAATGCCTTAGAAGGCGTTAATGTTACCATCAAAGGGAAAACTACCGGTACAGTAACCAACGCTGCTGGTTTGTATTCCATCAGCGCGAGTAATGGCGAAACCCTCGTGTTTAGCAGCGTGGGATTAATTGCAAAAGAACAAAAAGTAGCAGGTACTTCGCTGGATGTCCAGCTGACAGTTTCCGACGCTAGCCTTTCCGAGGTGGTGGTAGTCGGTTATGGCCAGCAGCGAAAAGCCACGCTTACTGGTTCAGTTACTACCTTGAAGCAAGAAGATTTGATGAAACGTCAAGTAGCTACGGCCAGTAACCTTTTACAAGGGCTTGCGCCTGGAGTAACCGTGCAACAGCAATCAGGAAGACCAGGTGCTGATGGTGCTTCAATTCGTATTCGTGGTCTCGGCTCCATTTATGCTGGCCAAAGTCCACTGATTATGGTGGATGGAGTTGTATCTGGTTTCGATGCAATTGATCCTAATGCTATCGAAAGTATCACCATTCTAAAAGATGCGGCTTCCACGGCTATCTATGGTGCTCGTGCAGCCAATGGGGTAGTTTTGGTAAAAACAAAAAGAGCAAAAGGTAAGGGAGTACAGGTTTCTTACAATGCCTTTTTAACAAAGCAAAATGCTACTGCAATTCCTGAGCGTACAACTGCTGTTGAACATATGGAATTGAGTAACCTTGCTGAGGTTAACAGAACGGGAAACCCCAACGCTTTTTTATATACACAGTCATTAATTGATAAGTATAAAACAACAGCTCCCAATAATCTGGATGTAATAGACACAGACTGGTTAGACCTCCTACTAACCAACTCCGGGTTAATGCAGAACCATAACGTGACTATTAACTCTGCAGGGGATAATACAAATATTTTTGCCTCTATATCTTACCTCAATCAGCAGGGACTTATCCCAAATAACAATTTTCAACGGTACGATATTCGATTTAATCCCGACTTCAAATTGAATGACAAACTCAGTTTGAATGGATTACTGAATATCAATAATAGTCGTACACTGGCCCCTTCTACCGGTTCTCCTGAATTTATTATTCGTCAAGCAATAGGTCTTCCTGCAATTGGAGGAGGCGTTTATGGCCCAGGCATGTACGGCACCGCAGGTCAAACTAACAATAGAAATCCTTTGGCAATGGCGGAGGCAGCAGGAACATCAGTTTCTAGGGTGAATACGATGCTTACAAAAGTTGGCTTCAATTACAAGCCTGTTAACAACTTAGAGATCGAAGGTTATTGGGCTCGTGAATATTGGGTTCCAAATGGAAAAAGTTTCCAAAAAAATGTTGATATCTATGTTCCTAATCTTGTAACATTGGGATATGACAAGGTGGGTGTATGGCCAGGTACTACTAGTTTAAGTGAATCCTATTCTACCAACCAGCGTACTACTTACTTGGGACAAGCTACTTGGACAAAACGCTTTGGGGCTAGTACACTCAAATTATTAGGTGGGGCCCAAACTGAGGAATTTTCCTACTCTGGAATTTCCGCCTCTCGTACCGGTTTTTTAAATCCTAATCAACCCTACTTAAATTTGGGTAGTGCAAACATCAATAATGGAGGAAGTGCATACGAAACCGCATTAGCTGGATTTTACGCTAGACTTAACTACAATTACGATGACAAATATTTGCTTGAGTTGAATGGCCGTTATGACGGATCTTCTCGTTTTTCTCAAGAGTTGGATAAACAATGGGGGTTCTTTCCATCTTTATCTGCAGGATGGGTTTTTTCTAAGGAGAAATTTTTTAGCGGTCTTTCAAATGTGATCACTTTTGGTAAGTTGAGAGGTTCTTGGGGAGTATTAGGTAATCAAGCTTTACCTGAGATATATCCGTTTGCCGTGAATTTTGGCACAAGTGGTTATTCGAATCCTTATAATGGTACCACAAATTACTTGAACAATGTAACCACTTTAGGATTTGCATTGTTAGATGCTCCAAACCCAAGCATTACTTGGGAGCAATCAAAACAGTCGAATGTGGGTCTTGATTTGACAGTTAAAAACAAGTTGACATTAACATTTGAATATTATCAGCGTAAAGTTGACCAAATGTTATTAAGTCGTCCTATTCCCAGCTACGTGGGTCTCAATCCTCCGTTTATTAATGCAGGATCTATGGAAAATAGGGGATGGGAGTTCAGCGCAAACTATCGAAAGTCGTTCAACGCTAAGACAAAGTTGGATGTTACTGCCATGATCTCTGATGTAAGAAATAAGGTATTGAGCTTACCTGGTGTTCCCTTCTTAGATGGCGGTTCTAATCGTACAGCTCCAGGCCAGGCATTATGGTCTTATTTTGGATATCAATCTATTGGGTACTTTGCTGACTCCAATGATGTGAAGTCATCTCCTGTTCAGTTTGGAGTGCCCTGGAGTGCTAATCCTACAGTGGGTCCTAAGCCAGGAGATGTAAAATATGCTGATATCAGTGGTCCGGATGGTAAGCCAGATGGTAAAGTAGACAACTTTGATCGTACGTTCATAGGAAATAATTTCCCTCGCTATGAATACAGTATCAATTTAAATCTTACAGTTGGAAACTTTGATTTAAACATTTTTGGTCAAGGAGTAGGAAAGCGTAATAATTATTATAGCGGAACAGGTGCAGTGCCATTTGCTAGTAATGATTTTGCTGCCTCTTTGTTAAAAATGCATAAAGATTACTGGACACCTTCAAACCCTGCAGCTCGTTTCCCTCGTTTATTACCCTCTGGGTCTGGTGGAAATAATTATGTTGCTTCTACCCATTGGATACGTGATGCTTCATTTTTTAGAATTAAAAATGTGAAT
>JBMSWW010000004.1:0-29940 GCA_049425065.1 Chitinophagaceae bacterium | reverse complement strand
AGACCCCATCCAAAATGAACTTGAACAAGTACGCGCTCAGCTGAGTCTCTTTTTAGAAGCCTCGGAGGCCGCTCACTATCTAATTTATATACAGACCCCTTCCAAAAACTTTTTTTCTGACAAATGGCACAGGCTCCTTGGTTTTAATCCTTATCAAGCAAAAGACCCCTTAGTTGAAAAAACAAATCTTGTATTGATTAAGAATATAAAGGAATATGAAAAAAAATGGCAAGAGCTTGAAAATGCCAACTATGTTTTACTAAAATACCAGATTCAGCACCCCCTTTCAGGAAAAATCCTTTGGCTTGAAGAAGAGGTTTTCAAAAAATATTCCCCCGTTACTCAAGAAGAAATCTGGGTAGGCACTATTAAAGACATCAGTGGAATAGAATTTTATAAAGAATATATAGCTGAAAGTGAAAAACGTTTTCAACAAATCACAGATAAACTACCAATCATTATATGGGTATCTGATGAGGAAGACAACCTCACTTATTACAATGACTTAGCTCGAAAATTCTTCCAATTAAGCCCAACGGAAAAAAGAAAAATTGGAGGACTGGAGCAATGGGTGCATCCTGATCACAGAAACAGAATAGAGGAAGAATGGAATCAAAAGGTAATTCGTAGAGAGTCCATCAATACTGAGCTATTGTTAAAGGGAAATGATAATAAATATCATTTATTGTCCATACTTGCTGTCCCAAGGTTTTTAAAACAAAAAACGTTCATTGGCTACATTGGTGTTACCTACGATTTAACTAATGAATATGAACTAAGAATAGAAAGAGAAAAAGCCTACGCTGCCTTAAAAGAAAGTGAAGAAAAGTATAGGAATCTGTTCGAAAATATGGAACTAGGTATTTTAGAAGTTGACAATAATGACTCTATACAATATTGTAATAAAGCCTTTGAAAAAATTGTTGGCTATTTAATAGAGGAATTATTAGGTAAAAATGCAAGTGAACTACTGCTTAACGACTCTAAGAGTAAGAAAATGATGGCGGTAGAAAACAGAATCAGAAGAAAGGGAAAAGAATCTGTTTATGAAGTAAATATCCAACGCAAAAATAAACAGATAGCCAGAGTTATTATTAGTGGCATACCGCTATTTGACCGAGAGGGAAAAATAAGGGGGTCCGTAGGCATCCATTGGGATGTTACCGAGATTCAAAAGATAGAAAAGGCACTAATGAACGAAAGGTTAAAAAAAGAACAGGACTTAATCGAAGCTCGCTTACAGGCCGAGGACCAACAACGTACAAAAATTGGACGCGACTTACATGACGGGGTGGGACAAATGTTGGCTTATATTGGAATGTATGTAGATATGCTGAAATCTAAAGGAAGTTTGAATCCTGATGAGTTCACCAAACTCGAAGGCGCCCTTCAAAACACGTTAGAGCAAGTGCGTACATTATCCCGGACATTAGCTCCCCCTGCCCTACAAGACTTAGGACTCAGAGATTCAATACGGGAGTTGATTGACAGCTATGCTATTTTGAAAAAACCCGTCTTTGATTTACAGATTTACGCTCAACGAGAAGATTATAATTTGAATCAAGAAAAGAAAATGATAGTCTATCGCATTTTGCAAGAACTACTGAACAATACCTTCAAATATGCCGAAGCAAAGCAGGTGAGGATTCTCCTTTACTTTAAGGAGAAAAAGTTTTTCATGGAATATTCCGATGATGGGAAAGGATATGATCCTAAAAGCATCAGTAAGGGAGTTGGATTAGAAAGTATGCACTCCCGAATTACCTTTTATAAAGGGACACTTGTACTAAACAGTGCCCCTGGAAAAGGAAGTAAAGCCAACATCATATTACCCATTGGATAAAATAACTTGCTGGTATAGTGATGGTATTGAATTAATTTTCCATTTCTTTCATGCACAAATTTTTATTGATACTATTATTCGGCTGGGGTACCGTTTCAGCGCAAACGATAAATCTGGACTCATTAGAACTGTTTCTGGATAGAGAAAATGTACCCATTAAATCCAAGGTAGATATTCTTAATGATATTGTCAGAGATCTTGCATATGTAAACCCTGTCAAAAGCGCTGAATTATCGTACAAAGCGCTTGAATTAAGTAAACAAATCGGGTATACAAGAGGGGAAGCCTATTCCTTACGAGGAGCTGCCAGCAATCTGATAATAGAAGATCATTATTACTTGGCTTTAAAAAATATTAACCAGGCCATACGTTTATTTTCGCAAACGGATGACTCCACAGGCATTATTGATTGTTGTATTTCATTGGGGCACATATACCGACGACTAGAAAATCGGGAAAAAGAATTCTACTACAATAACATTGCATATAATTATTTTAATAGACATGGCCCTTATGAAAGAATAGGCGTTACCATGCATAATTTAGGAGAAACCTATCTGTACAAAGGAGATCTTGATAAAGCGCTCTTGCTCACAAAAAGAGCTACACAACTGAACGATTCACTGGGCAGGCTACCCATTTTATCTTCCTGCTATAAAACCCTTGGAAATATTTTTTTAAAAAAAGATGGACCGACAGAGGCCGCTAACTATTTTAAAAAAGTGTTATTACTATCTAAAAAATTGGGCGAAAACTCACAAAAAGTAGCTACCACAGAAGCCTTATTGCAACTAGCCATACTTGCTAAAAAAAATAAAGATTACAAAGAAGCCAACCAATATCTCGATCAAGCCACTTCTATCATTCGAAAATTCAATCTCTTTGATCTCGCAACTCCCGTACTTAATGAGCTAATTGAAATCTATAGCTTACAAAATAGTAGCGACAGAAATTTTGAAATGATCAGCACGTTTAAGTCTATCAATGATTCATTAAGTGAGGTTAAAGGAGAAGTGATGAATCGATTTACAGAAATGTTCATGAAATCAGATACCATAGAAACCACTAACATTGCCTTACAAGAAAAATCTATTTTTCAAGAACGGCTGCTCATTGAAAAAAATAATCGCAGCCGCCTCATGATTGCATTTCTTCTTTTACTGATTACCCTAGCTGCAATACTTACCACAGGAGTGGTTAAACTAAGAAAAGCGAATAATTATCTGATGGCCCAGCGAACTATCATTCAGACACAAAACAAACAATTAGAAGAATTAAATAATTTAAAAGACAAGTTCTTAAGCATTCTCTCACACGACATTAAAGCGCCCTTGGTAGGCTTAAAAAGCTATGCAGACTTATTAACGAATGATAATCTGCAACTAGAGCGCGCACAACTAATTCGTTTCGGGAAAGAATTAAAAGAGCAGCTTACACATACTTCATCACTAGCTGACAACCTGATCATGTGGGTGAAACTACAAATGAAAAGTCTTGTTACCCAACCCGCCAACATAGACGTTGCACAAACCATCCAGCAAGTTTGCAAACTATATCATCCCATAGCGGAACAAAAAAAGATTGGCCTACAGTGTCATGGTTTAGAATCCCCTGCTCTTTGGCACGCAGACCGTAATCAGATTGATTTCATTTTGCGCAATCTTGTACAGAATGCAATCAAGTATAGTTTCCCAGGAAGTATGGTACATGTACAAGTAATTACTAAGAATAAAGAACATATTGTAAGTGTTATAGACCAGGGAACAGGAATAGATAAAGAATTGATTGATTGTATCAATAGTCAAAAGACTATGTCAAGTAAAGAGGGCACTCAAGGTGAAAGTGGAAGCGGATTAGGTTTGCGGATTAGTAGTGAATTCGCCGCACTCAATAAGGGAAGAATTGAAATTGAAAGTGAACCAGGAAAAGGGGCTTCTTGTAAATTGATTCTCCCTGCAATAACCACATAAAAAAAGCTGTCCGAATGGACAGCTTTTTGCAAGAGCTAGCAATAGCTTAGCTCAGGTTCTTACCAAGATACTTAGCGATTTCGAACATAGATACTTGTGCTTTACCACCGAATACGGCTTTCAGCTTAGCATCTGTGTTAACGTTACGCTTGTTCTTAGTGTCCTGAAGCTTGTTGGCTTTGATGTAGCCCCAAATCTTCTTAACAGCTTCTGTACGAGCCAGAGGCTTAGCACCTACTACAGCAGCAAGAGCTGCACTTGGAGTCATTGCTTTCATGAAAGCCGCGTTGGGCTTACGAGCAGACTTTTTCTTAGCAGGTTTTTTCTTTGCTACCTTTTTAGCGGCAGGCTTTTTTGCTGCTTTCTTAGCTACTTTCTTTTTTGGAGCAGCTTTCTTTGCAGGCTTTTTAGCAGCTTTTTTTGCTACTTTTTTCTTAGTTGCCATTTTTCTAAATTTAGAATGTTAATGGGTTGAGAAACATTTCCAGATCAAATATAGATTTTTTCTTTTCTCCAATGATTTTATAGGAAATTTTTTATTTCCCCATGGGTGGATTTCTCTTGTCAACAAGATTCCCTTCTTTTGCAACATGGATACCTCCTGGCTCTCCCGAACTTCCCTTCTCATAGGGGAAAAAGCACTCCAACAGCTCAATTCATCACACGTAATGGTGGTAGGGCTAGGGGGTGTTGGCTCTTACGCAGCAGAGTTTATTGCCCGTAGCGGCATAGGGAAAATGACCATTATTGACGGAGATGTGGTAGATCCTACCAATAGAAATCGGCAATTACCCGCGCTGGCTACCACCCATGGTCAACCCAAGGCCCTCATTATGGAAGATCGAATCCGCTCCATAAATCCGGAGATAGAACTTACGGTAGTAAGAGAATTCATTAATCCCTCAATGGTAATGGCCCAATTAGCTACCCAACCCAACTACATCATTGACGCCATTGACAGCATTACTCCTAAACTCACTTTCATCCAATTGGCCTATGAGAGTAAACTCAAATTGGTGAGCAGTATGGGGGCTGGAGCTAAATTGGACCCTACACAGCTGAGAATCGTTGATATTTCAAAGACCTATAACTGTCCTTTTGCGCAGCAGATCCGTAAGCAACTGAATCGTCGTTTCGGAATTAAAAAAGGCATCAAAGTGGTGTTTTCTCCTGAGGAACCCATCAAAGAAAGTCTCATGCTCACCGATGGAAGTAATTTTAAAAAATCAGCCTACGGAACTATCTCCTACCTACCCGCCACCTTTGGCGCCGTAGCCGCCTCCGTGGTAATCCGCGATTTGATTGCCGATATTCAACAATGATGATTTTCAGCGGATACAATGAGAACGCTCACTCACACCCACATCAAGAGTGGCCATCTTACTGTCTCTAGCAATTATGTATTTCATGGACAGACCCGAGGCCGCAAGAGATCATGAGGACTAGTAAGGGAATAAGATGAAATTTTCTTTTCATAGAGAGGCGTTTATAGCATCTCAAATTACTAGGAGTTGATAGGTAAAATGATGACAGGCGTCACCGAACCCAAAGTATTGATCAGTGCTTTTTAGATTCGGTGCAGGCGCGACAAATGCCTTTGGCTAGTAATTCAATTTCAGCCACTTGATACCCTCTGGGAAGTTTGACCGTAGGAGTAGCCACCTCATCCAAACAAAAAGTCTGCTGGCATTGGTCGCAAACAAAATGAACATGGTGATGCTGATGATGTCCGTCTGCACATTCGTCTTTACACAAAGCGTATCGAACCGAATTATCCGCAGAGGGAATGGAGTGAATCAGGCCTTTATCTACAAAAGTTTGTAGCGTTCTGTAGATAGTAACTCGATCAAAAGAAGCTCCGGCCTTCTTTTCAATATCTCCATGCGAAAGGGCTCCTTCTTTTTCTAAAAAAAAATGAAGAATACGCTTACGGCCATCGGTAACGCTCAAGCGCCTATGGCGAAGCAGTGCAAGCACCTTTTCGTTATTACGGGGAGAAGTGGCTTTACGAGAAGACATTATTATTAATTATTGGTCTTTTTGTAATAATTTTTTGGCATCCTGAATCAGGAGTTCTACCTCGGATTGCTTTAGTCCATCATAGATTTTGCGAACATCACCATTGCGATCTACGAGTGCCCAAAATTGAGTGTGTAAAAAATCATCTTCGATAGACACTAAATTATTGGCAGGATCATCAATCGTATAACTGATACGAGCAGTGTTATACAAGCTGTCTTTTCGCCCAGTTAAAAAGACCCATTTTTCAGTATCAACGCCTAAGGAGTCTGCATATTTTTTTAACTGAGGAATAGAATCTGTTTCTGGATCACAGGTGTGCGACAATAACAAAAACTCGGGTTCTTGACGCAATGCCTCATAAACCATTTTCAAATTATTATTCATGCGTGGACAAATTCCCTTACAAGTAGTAAAGAAAAAGGTGGCCACATAAACTTTCCCTTTCACATCCTCTTCCGTAAACTTTGCACTGTCCTGCGTGGAAAACTGAAAGGGTCTTACAAAACTTACCGGAGCTACCCCGCCCTTACTATACCCGGGAATCACCAGCGTTAGTGCCGCATAAAATACCAGTGCCAGCGACACGAAAAACACCATATAAATCCATCCTTTTGTTGACATAGCTATAATTGAAAATCAAAGGTAAGAAGGTTTGTAGTTTTTGCAACTATGTTGCTATTTATTACTTTTGCTAAGCAATGAAGTTAAAAATCAATTGGGACGCATTGGGTATCAGTACCTCTATTGCTTGTGCTATTCATTGCGCGTTACTTCCTCTTTTTTTGACCAGTCTTCCTTTATTCGGGATCAATATTATTCACCATACGGGTTTTGAAGTGGGCATGATCCTCTTGTCACTTGCCATTGGTGGACAAGCTATGTACCATGGATATCGCAAGCATCATCATAGCTTGATTCCCTTAGTAGCTTTTTTAATTGGATTTACGTTTCTGGTGCTAAAACAAATATTCTATGTATATCAATACTGGTTTCTAGTGCCTGCCGTGGTGTTGATTGTATACTCACATTTGATCAACTATCGCTCCTGCAGAGTGCATAATCATGCGCACGCAGATGATTGCGACCACTAATTTCCATTGACCACTACTACTGAATCAATAAGCTGCGAAAAGCAGTAGAGTCACCATTAAATACATTGAAATCTACCTTAGCATCAATCCCATTTACATTGCCAATATCACTGTGCTGCCAGAATAACCAATTCCTGTTTAAAGCAGGAGCATCGGTACGATAATAATGGGCAATCCATAGAGGATAGTCATCAAAATCTTCTCCCAAATACTTATTATAAAAATCAATATTCGTGTAAATAATAGGCTTTACCCCTGTTACCTTTTCTACTTCTTCCAACCATCGGAGTGCCTCTCTTCTCATTACGGATACCGAAGTTCTATTGAGCTGTTCAATGTCCAATACGGGCGGCAGGTCTCCCGGTAAAAAATTGACTTCTTCCAAAAAGTGACGGGCTTGCGCTAGGCCAGGTTGAGAAGCAATAAAAAAGTGATAAGCTCCTCTAGGTAATCCTACTTTTTGGACCGCGCGCCAGTTATGATGAAAACGATTATCAATATGATCACGTCCCTCGGTGGCTTTAATAAAACAAAACCCTATGCGGACACCCAACACTTCCATGTTAACCACTTCTTGCCAAGCAACCTTTTTTTGATAGCGAGATACGTCTATGCCATGAATCAAAAATTGAGCAGGCATCTGAATCCCAAATTCAGGAAACTTAGCTTTAATAGCGCGCTGGTAAGATTGCCACTCCCTATACAACCACAACCCCGTAGCCCCCATGATGACCAGGAATACAATTATCAAATACACAAGGATGGTTCTTTTTGACTTTTTAGAAAGTCCACCCTTTTTTCTGGCAGGGCTTCTTTTGAGTATTGGCTTTTTTACTGCCATAGAGGGTGTAGATCAGGATTCTACTATTCTTAGTTTGGCGTAATTCAACATGATCTTTTTCTCGCCATTCAGCTCAAATTTCACTGTAGCTACGGGGTTATGTGCCGCTCCTTCCACTTTGATAACTTCCCCATAACCAAATTTTAAATGCTCTACACGTTGTCCAACCTGAAGATTGGAAGTATCACTTGGTGTAAAGTTGTCACTAGGCGTATGCTCTATAGGTTTTGCCGGAGCTCCCTTAGGGGCTAAATAAGATGGAGTTTCTTTTTTAAAAGACGAGGGGGGTTCATTATAATAAGTTCCCTGTTGAGTTTTGGCTCTTCCAGATTCCCCATCACTAGCATTCCCCCATCCTTTCATTCTATTAAATGCATTAGAGGATCCCCATCCACTACTACGAGAATTAGAAGAAGGAGTGGACGCATAGGAACGATCCAAATATTGCTCTGGAATTTCCTCGATAAATCGACTGGGATCATTTTGTACTAATTGACCAAAGCGATAGCGCGTATTGGCATAGGTAACCCAGAGTTTTTCCTTGGCCCGTGTAATAACCACATAAAATAATCTTCTCTCTTCCTCTAGTTCTTCGCGAGTGTTAATCGCCATGGCATTAGGAAAAAGTAACTCTTCCAAACCTGCTGCAAACACACAAGAAAACTCAAGACCCTTGGCCGCATGTATGGTCATTAGTTTAACCGTATCTGCATCCGCGTCTTTTTCATCGGCGTCTGTCAACAAAGTGATTTGCTGTAAATAAGCCCCGAGTCCCTTATCCACCAGTTCTCCATCCTCATTATCGGGACTCTCTGTCCATTCCTTAATGGAGTTTAGTAACTCTTGGATATTCTCATAACGTTGAATGCCCTCTGTACTCTTGTCATTGAATAATTCTTTCACCAATCCCGTTTGTTTTCCCACATGAAAAGCAATCTCATAGGCATTGTTTTTTCCAATCATACTGGCAAAACTTTTGATCATCGTCACAAAGTCTTCCAATACAGTTAGGGTGCCGGCACGGAATCCATAATCACGGGCCTTTTCTAAAATCTCCCAAGTAGTGCAGTCTTTTTCATTGGCTAATAACAACAATTTATCCAACGAGGTTTTACCGACACCACGCGTGGGATAATTAATAATTCTCTTCAAGGCCTCTTCGTCGCGGGGGTTTACAATCAGCCGCAAATACCCCACCAGATCTTTTACCTCCTTGCGTTGATAGAAGCTAATTCCTCCATAGATAGTATAAGCAATGCCCATACGACGGAGGGCTTCCTCAAAAGCACGGCTCTGCGCATTGGTACGATAAAGAATCGCAAAGTCTTTGTTGGCATAGTGATGTCGAAGCTTTTGCTCTTGAATACTATCCGCCACAAACTTTCCCTCATCATTATCGGTAAGGGTACGCACTAGTCTTATCTTCTCTCCCTCTGTATTCTCAGTGAATAGCACTTTTTCGATCTGCCCTTTATTATTACGGATAATTTCATTGGCAACTTCCAGAATATTTTTTGTGCTTCGGTAGTTTTGTTCCAGCTTCACCACCTTGGCTTCCTCATAGTCCTTCTGGAACTGCAGAATATTCTGGATAGTGGCACCACGGAAACTATAAATACTCTGCGCGTCATCCCCTACCACGCACACATTCTCATGCATAGCCCCCAATAATTTAATGATCTCGTATTGGGCAGGGTTGGTATCTTGATACTCATCAATCAAGATATAGCGAAACTTGTGCTGATATCGGGAAAGACTTTCTGGTACATTGCGCAGTAGTTCATAAAACTTCAACAACAAGTCGTCAAAGTCCATGGCTCCATTACGGAAACAACGCTTAGCATAATTAGCATAGATCTGTGCAATGGCCGGACGATTAGCGCGCATATCCTCTTGCTGCAAGCCATAATCATTTCGATATTCCTCAGGACCGATCAATGCATTCTTAGCAGCAGAAATTCGATTATAAATGGTGGAAGGCTTATAGTGTTTATCATCCAGATTCAAATCATTGATCACCGCTTTCAATACACTTTTGGCATCATCGGTATCATAGATTGTAAAATGTCGAGGATAGCCTAATTTCTCTGCTTCAAAGCGAAGGATACGCGCAAACACCGAGTGAAAAGTTCCGATATATAAATTACGAGCCTCTCCGTTACCGAGAATCCGTTCCACGCGCTCTTTCATTTCGCGAGCTGCCTTGTTCGTAAACGTCAAGGCCAAAATATTGAAGGCATCTACCTGATAAGCTGCCATCAAATGAATAATTCGGGTGGTTAATACTTTAGTCTTTCCGCTTCCGGCACCAGCTACGATCATGAGGGGACCATCTTTGTGCAACACGGCTTCCCGTTGTCTTTCATTCAAACCGCTTAAATACTCTTGCATGCGCGCAAGTTACAGGGAAAAGCTACTTTTCTTCCCAGTGTGGATTAATTTAACGGTGCTTGCTTTGCAGATACTTTTCACGAATCACCTTTTCCATCGACCGGCCAGTTAATTTAGCTTCCAGCCAAGAAATAACATCCAGATAGGCGAAGGCCCGGGTCTGGAATCGGTTTTTTTCCAAGTGCTTGATCTGGTCTAGTAGCTCTTGGAAAACAGGATTCAATTGGGAAGGGGGTATGATAATTGACTTGCGTAAAAATCCTAACATTGCTTCTTCCACTACCGTAAAATTTTTCAGCTTTGACATAAATCGATACACGGATTTAGACAAAGACTCCATCAGCACATCATTTCCTAACTCATAGTGAGCTAACAAGTGTAATAGTCGTGCATAGCATTGTAAATCATATCGAAGATTTGAATTACTATTGATGATGGCTTGTAAATGATCGATGCAACGTCCAAAATCTCCGCTACCAAAATAAAGAGCCGCAAACTTGTAATTCATCACCAGGGCATGGTGAGAGTCAATAAAAAGATCATAGCGGGAAAGTTCTTTTTTCATCGCCGGAATTAAGTTAACCCCTGCCGAAAAGGTTCCCTGCATAAAATGCTGATTAATGCGAGCTGTACTCAGATAAATAAAGCATTGAATTCGAAAGTTGTCATTCTCTTTTATACGATCTAGTTTGGCCACCGATTCAAACAAGGTGAGCGTTTCTTGAAAACGACGATGATTGCGTAAATCAAAATGAGCATTCAATAACTGGTGAATGGCTTTGATATAATGCCCGGTTTCCACACGAATCATCTCCGGAGCCGAGGTAAACAAATCCACCCATTTCTGGGTATACCGATAGTACTGCAAAAAGTCTTGACGTATAAATGCATACCAGGTCATGCTCTGATAGAAATATAATCGCTCATAAAAACCTGTCAGTTCCCAGGCATTTATCGGTAAACTTTCTTTTAAAAACTGGCGAACATCTTTTTCATCCTCTTCATTACGAGCATGCCCATGTTCCACAAACCAACCAAAGAGCTTGAGTGATAAATTAGAGAGTCTCCCCACGCGCTCTACTTGTCGATTAATTGTATTTACCTCTTCCGATAATTCATTCGCACGATATTGAATATTGCGGGTGATATGTAAGCTTTCTATGCGTTTCTCCAGCGAAAGCAGCAATGGCATGATATTAAACTTCTGATTGGCATAAGCCATTTCTTTAGCCCGTGCTATATAGCGGAGACTTTGTAAGAACAGCCCTTTTTTATAGAGAATATGAGCATTGTCGTATAATTCACTTAACTGGAGGTCTATGCTGTCTTCACTTTTTAATAAGCGAAGACTCGACATAATCTCCTTATATAAATGCGTTTTAAGATTGGCCAACTGTGGTTTTGTGAAGCCAGGGAGCTTTTTTAAGAGCTGTTTCTCATCGTAATCAGTTAGCCGCTCAATGGCATCGAAAAGACGTACAATTTTAAGGTCACTCTTACCCGAACTTCGCTGTATGTAGAGCTTGAAATGCCGTTTCTCCCCTTTTTCCAGAGACTTTATTAATTGGAATAATATGTCGGCGGAGCGGTTAGACATCATAAATTGATTTTCCTGAAACACTTGACCAGTAAGGGTTTCAGCGAAGCAAGCCCCCGTTAGCCATGCGATAAGTCGGGCCTATATGTTTTGACTAGGGCATTGAACGTGGCTACTTTTGAATCAGTTCTTAAGAATACTACTATTCAAAAGCGTTATACGCTCAAGATTTTCATATGGCAAGCAATCGTTAGAGGTCAGTCCGTTTCTACGGAAGGGCCTTTTTTGTTTTGTAAAGGTAGTAAATCATCTGTGCCTTCCTTACCCTACCTTCACGCTAAATTTTTTACATGGCTGTCCGTATTTTCATTACCGGTGGCACTTTTGATAAGGAATATAACGAGATCACCGGTCAATTATTTTTTAAAGACACCCATATGCATGAACTGCTGGAGATGGGTCGTAGCAGGGTACCCGTTGAGATTCGAACCCTTATGATGATTGATAGCCTGGAAATGACCGATGAGGACCGTGAATTAATCGTTCATCAATGCAATAGTTGCGAAGAAGAACAAATCGTTATTACCCATGGTACGGATACTATGGCAAGAACTGCACAAATACTAGCAGAAAAAGTAAAAGGGAAAACAATTGTGTTGACGGGAGCAATGATCCCTATTAAATTTGGTAGCTCTGACGGATTATTTAATCTAGGGAGCGCTCTTGCCTTTGCACAAACTCTTCCCCACGGAACTTATGTGGCCATGAATGGACGTTGGTTCCAAGCCAATAATGTTCACAAGAACAAACAAACGGGAACTTTCGAAGAAGGAAAATAAAAGAGGCCAGCCTCTCGGCTAGCCTCATTCATTAATCTATTCGTTTTTCACCTGATCATCCTTTTGGCTTCTCCAATAATTTGAAGAACTGATCCAATTGTGGAAGTACCACAATGCGAGTGCGACGATTTGCTGCACGTCCCTCACGATTTCCATTATCACCTACAGGCTTATATTCTCCGCGACCTGCGGCTACCATTTTAGCAGGGTCTAAGCCGTATTTTGTTTGTAACAGTCGAACCACCGTAGTAGCACGCAGTACACTCAAGTCCCAATTGTCTTCAATTAATCCTGATCCTTTATAAGGAACGGCATCGGTATGACCTTCTACCATAAACTCTAGATCTGGCTGATTCTTTAGTACCATTGCTACCTTTCCTAACACCGTCTTAGCGCGATCGGTAATATTATAGCTTCCGGTCTTAAATAATAACTTATCAGAAATATCTACATACACAACACCTTTGTCTACTTTGATATTAATATCATCATCACTTAAATCTCCGATAGCCCCTTTGAGATTCATCACCAAAGACATATTCAAAGAGTCTTTATAAGCCATTTGCTGTTGCAAGGTTTGAATATAATTATCCTTGATGCCTAAGTTCTCCATAGACTTTTTAATGCTTTCCGCTTGCTGACTTGAAATCACTGATAATGTTTCCAGCTGACGAAGCGCTTGATTATTATTTTCTTTTACATAAGCCAGCTGATCTTGCAACTCCTTTAAACGAGCTGTCAATAGTGCTTTCTCACGCTCTAAAGTTTCTTTCTGACGAGTTAAAATTCCCTTTTCTTGACCGCAAGTATCATTCTCTGCTTGTAGGGTTTTGTATTTGTCTTCTAACTTGGCAATATCTGTTTGTGCGGTCTTGAATTTCTTACTACTCACACAAGAATAAAGAAGGAGAGGTGCCGCAGCTACCAGTAAAAATGAACGAAGCTTCATATGAATTAGTATTTGTACAAAGATAAATCCTGTTCTCTTTCAAAGGGTCATTAAATTTGCCGCCATGGCAAGGGGGAAAAAAGCAGCAGTGGGCTTCATCTTTATTACTCTTTTTTTAGATGTAATGGGATGGGGACTGATAATCCCCGTACTCCCAAAACTTGTGAGTAGCTTGAAAGGTATTCCGATCAACGAGGCAAGTTCTCACGGTGCTATCCTATTATTTAGCTTCGCTTTTGCCCAATTTTTATTTGCACCCGTATTGGGGAATTTAAGTGACCAATTTGGAAGGAGGCCTGTTTTACTTCTTTCTCTTTTTGGTTTTTCTGTCAATTATTTATTGTTGGCCTGGGCGCCAAGTTTTTTTTGGCTCATCATTGGAAGAACAATTGCGGGAATAGCGGGATCCAGCCTTAGCACGGCAAGCGCATACATAGCAGATATTAGTGATGCATCCACAAGAGCAAAAAATTTTGGATTGATCGGGGCAGCTTTTGGTCTTGGATTTATTGTAGGTCCAGCTTTGGGAGGTTTAGTTGCAGAGTTTGGGGTTCGAGCTCCATTTTATACTTCTTCGGTACTCTGTTTGCTAAATGCCCTATATGGTTACTTTATTTTACCCGAATCTCTCCCCGTTGAAAATAGAAGAAAATTTAGTTGGAAAAGAGCTAACCCCTTTGGGGCATTAAAGATTTTTCGTTCTAACCCAACTGTTGGCCGACTTGCCATTGTCTATTTTTTACTCTACCTGGGTGGTCAATCCGTACAGGGCAACTGGAGTTATTTCACGATGTACCGATTTGGATGGAATGAAAAGCTAGTAGGCATTTCGCTTGCAGTGGCGGGGATTCTGGTAGGACTAGTGCAATCGGTACTTGTAAGAGTAGTAAACCCCCGGCTTGGCAATGAGAAAACTATTTATTTAGGTCTTTCTTTCTATACAATTGGGCTTCTTGCCTTTGCCTTTGCGCCCATGGGCTGGATGATGTTTTTATTTCTGATTCCTTATTGTATGGGAGGATTAGCGGGTCCCTCTTTACAGTCGGTACTAGCCAACTTGGTTCCTCAGAATGTGCAGGGAGAATTGCAGGGAGCCCTAACTAGTTTGATGAGCTTGACCGCTATTATTGGTCCCTTAATTTTAAACAACCTTTTTGCTTATTTTACCCTGCCTGCATCCCCTATTCAATTTCCCGGAATAGCCTTCTTTTTAGGTTCTTTTTCCATGCTTAGTGGACTAATTATCAGCAGGTTAACATTTAGTTACCCAAACGCTCGTTAGTTCAGTTTTTTCTTGTCACCTTTGTTGCTTTGCTATACGATAGCTAAAGTTATATCCTATGTCATTATCTCCTAATTTTTACGCAACGGAAACCGCTAAAGCGCGTACCGAATTAGAAACCTGGGTCAAACAAATTGCCAAGTATTGTGAGGCTTCCTCTATTCACTGGTGTGATGGAAGCCAAGAAGAGTATGATAACCTCTGTGAGTTATTAGTAAAGAAAGGAACCTTCACACCGCTGAATCCGGAAAAAAGACCTAATAGTTTTGCCTGCTTCAGTGATCCAAGTGATGTGGCGCGTGTAGAGGACAGAACTTTCATTTGCAGCCTCCGCAAAGAAGACGCAGGTCCCACCAATAACTGGATGGATCCTGTGGAAATGAAAACACGCTTGAATGTTTTGCTGCAAGGTTGTATGAAAGGACGCACCCTTTATGTAATTCCTTTTTGCATGGGACCCATCGGGTCTTCCTATTCACGTTATGGCGTCCAATTAACAGACTCTGAGTATGCCGTAGTGAGCATGCGCATCATGACCCGTATGGGCGCAGAGGTAATGCCCCATTTGCAAAAGAAAGGATATGTAAAATGCTTACATTCCGTTGGTGCTCCATTGGAGGGTAACAAAAAAGATAGCACATGGCCTTGTAATCCAGAGGTGAAATATATTTCTCATTTTCCTGAAGAGAGATTGATCATCTCTTACGGAAGTGGTTATGGTGGAAATGCATTAATGGGAAAAAAGTGTTTTGCCCTTCGTATAGCTTCTGTAATGGGAAGAGAAGAAGGATGGTTAGCTGAGCACATGCTCATTTTAGGAGTGGAATCACCCGATAAACAAAAGAATTACCTGGCAGCGGCTTTCCCTAGCGCTTGCGGAAAAACAAATTTTGCCATGCTGATACCTCCCAAAGAATTCAGTGATTGGAAAGTAACCACTGTAGGGGATGATATTGCCTGGATTCACAAAGGGAAAAAAGGAGGCTTACATGCAATTAATCCTGAGTCAGGATATTTTGGCGTAGCCCCGGGTACCAATTATCAAACGAACCCGAACGCCATGGAAACCATCAAGGCGAATACAATTTTTACCAATGTGGCCATTACTCGGGATCAGGATGTGTGGTGGGAAGGATTAACCAAAGAAATTCCTGAAGGACTCACCGATTGGACAGGCAAACCTTGGGACCCCGCAAGTGGAAAACCTGCTGCACATCCCAACTCGCGCTTTTGCGCTCCCGCCCATCAAAATCCAGCCATCGATCCTGATTGGGATAATGTTGATGGGGTGCCTATATCCGGTTTCATATTTGGAGGACGACGCAGTACCGGTGTGCCGCTGGTGTATCAAAGTTTCAACTGGAGTTTTGGAGTGTATCTCGCCACCACCATGGGTAGTGAAATGACGGCTGCCGCTTTTGGGGAACTAGGGAAAGTGCGACGTGATCCCTTTGCTATGCTACCCTTTATGGGATACCATATAGGTGATTATGTGAATCATTGGTTACAGTTTGGACGTGACCTTCCTAATGCCCCTCTCATATTTAGTGTAAACTGGTTCCGTAAAGATGAAAATGGACAGTTTTTGTGGCCGGGCTTTGGACAAAATATGCGGGTATTAAAGTGGATTGTGAGTAGAGTTCGCGGGAATGCGCAAGCGGTAGAAAGCCCTATGGGATGGCGTCCTCGTTACAGTGATATTGACTGGAAGGGGATGGGGAACTTTACCAAAGAAGATTTTGATAAGGTAATGACCATTGACCGTGAGGAGGGAAAGAAAGAATTGCTGGGGCACGAAGAGTTGTTTGAAAAAGTGTATGACCGCTTACCCAAAGAGTTCTTCTTTATGCGCGAGCTTCTATTATCAGCCCTCTGGCGCTCCCCGGAGAAATGGGGACAACAGCCCGAGCGAGACTAATATATTTCGTTTCTTTGCGAACAACTCTACTTTATGCCAAAAGATGAAGTGTTTCGCAATGAGATAGAACAAGTAAGCGATTTTCGCTTTGGAGCTAATGTAGCCAGCGTTTTTGATGACATGGTCAATCGTTCCGTTCCTTTTTATGGTGAAATCCAGCGTATGATGGCTGAGCTAGCAGCTGATCATGCGCGTGAAGGAACTTTTGTGTACGACTTGGGCTGCTCTACCGGCACTACTATGATCGGCATGGACACTCTCGTAGAAAAATCAATCAAATTTATCGGCGTAGATGATTCACAAGAGATGCTAAATAAGTGCAAAGCCAAGTTTGATGAAATAAAATTCAATCGTCCTTATGAATTACGTTGCGCAGATTTAGGACAGGAAGTAAAGATTGAAAACGCCTCAGTAGTAGTGCTCTGCTTAACGTTACAATTTGTTCGTCCTATTTACAGAGAAAGATTAATTCAAGATATAGTTAA
The DNA here is from genome assembly GCA_049425065.1 of Chitinophagaceae bacterium. Classification (GTDB taxonomy): domain Bacteria; phylum Bacteroidota; class Bacteroidia; order Chitinophagales; family Chitinophagaceae; genus JJ008. The sequence goes on along the minus strand of JBMSWW010000004.1, from coordinate 12,772 downwards.
GGGGTTAAATCCTGGAGGCGTACTCATTTTGGTAGAGAAAATATTAGCAGAAGAAAGCAATTTCAATCGTGACTTTATCAACTACTACTATAATTACAAGCGACGTAATCAATACAGCGAGTTAGAAATCTCTCAAAAAAGAGAAGCCCTTGAAAATGTATTAGTCCCTTATAAGCTGAGTGAAAACATTACGTTACTGAGAGACCAAGGATTTTGTAGTTGTGAGGTTTTCTTCAAATGGTACAATTTTGCAGCGCTCATTGCTGTCAAACAATAAATCCAACTCTGCTCTATGGTTGCTATCGGGAATTTCTTTTTTAAGTACCGTAACATAATTTTCATTTTGTTTTACGGAGCCCTCTTTCTTCCCTCTCCTTCTTTGTTTACAGAAGCTGCTTGTGGTGAACATTACTACTGGTGGCCCATCATCAGCGGCTTGTTTATCACGATACTGGGACAGTTGATTCGAGGAGCCACTATTGGGCTCGCCTACATTGTTAGAGGAGGAAAAGAAGGAAAACCGTATGCTGAAGGACTAGTAACAGAAGGAATATTTAAACACTGTCGCAATCCCTTGTACGTGGGAAATATTCTCATGCTATTAGGAGTGGGTATTTTAGCTAACTCTTTGTTTTATATAGCTATCATGATTCCTATTTTTTTATTCATCTACCAAGCAATTGTACTAGCAGAAGAAAATTTTCTACGTGGAAAATTCGGAACGGGATTTGACGATTATTGCAAAGATGTAAATAGATGGTGGCCTCGTCTCAGCGGATTAGGAACCACCCTTTCTAGTATGGAGTTTAACTGGAAGCGCTGGATCCTGAAAGAGCACACTACACAGTATATTTGGTTAGCCGGAATATTTTTATTGCTTTTTGCCCCTATCCCTGAATGGCGTTATCCTGCAATTGCTTGCAATGATGCTCTATGGCGTGATCAGCTTCTTGCAATTTGTCTAACTTGCCTTACAGGGGTATATGTATTAATTCGGATTCAAAAAAAATCGGGGAATTTTATGGCATAAGGTAAAACAAACGATCTTTTTCATTTAAACTGACAATTTAATATAGATATTTTTTTGATTGACAATCAGTTAGCTCTTTCCTTTCTTCGTAAACAAACCCCGCTATTACTTATTATTTTTGCAATTCAAGATTGAACTATGATTAAGACCGGAAATCCCATTATCAGCATTTACACGGAAATGACGCCAAACCCCGAAACCATGAAGTTTGTTGCCAATAAACTTCTGTATCCTGGTAAAAGTGTTGACTTTCCTGATGTGGCTAATGCTAAGCCCTCACCCTTAGCCACAGAATTGTTTGGATTCCCCTTTATCAAAGCCGTATTTATTGCCAGCAATTTTGTGACACTAACTAAAACGGTGGAAACAGATTGGAATGATGTGATCCCTTCTATCAGACAGTTTCTAAAAGATTACCTAGAAGAGGGGAAGACGGTGATCAACGAAGAAGAGTTAGCAAGTGTTAAACAAACAATCACTAACGAGGTAGCCGCTGATGATGATGATGTGGTAAAGCGCATTAAAGAACTTTTAGATAATTATGTTCGACCTGCCGTAGAAATGGATGGTGGTGCCATTCAGTTCAGAAGTTATGAAGCGGGAACTGTAAGCCTTGCGATGCAAGGAAGTTGCAGTGGATGTCCTTCGTCCATGATAACATTAAAAGCGGGTATCGAAGGCATGATGAAACGCATGATCCCTGAAGTGAAAGAGGTGATTGCTGAATCTGAATGAGTTTAGCAGAGATCACCGAGCGCATAGTACAGGCAATCCAACTCAGTGCCTGGTATGAATGGCTGGCCGTCATCAGTGGTATCGCCAGTGTTTGGTTCAGTAAATCAGAAAACATCTGGGTATACCCCATTGGATTGATCAATACTATTATTTACACCTGGATCAGTTTTGAATATCATTTACCCGGAGAGGCATCTGTTAACTTTTACTATACAGTAATGAGCCTTTATGGTTGGTACAATTGGCAGCGCAAAACAGAACAAAACAAGCCCTTGGTAAAAATTACTTTTAGCACGGCTAAAGAATGGCAACAAGAATTGTTGTTTTTTTCAGTTAGTTATGTGGTCTTGTATTTTTCTTTAACACAACTTCAGTCATTATTTTTTGAAGGAGCTATTCCCTGGGCAGATGCGCTAGCTTCTGCTGCCGCTTTTACCGGTATGTGGTTGATGACAAAGAAAAAAGTAGAGAGCTGGTATTGGTGGATACTCACCAATATGGCCTCCATTCCTTTATATTTTGTGAAAGGGCTTGCCCTTACCAGTATATATTATTTTTTACTGCTTATTATTGCAGTAGCAGGATTATACAGTTGGCAACAAAAAGCAAAAACCGCTCATGCTTAAGAAAATTGTGATCATAGGACCGGAAAGTACGGGCAAAAGCACACTGGGTCAACAATTAGCCGAACACTATGAATCCTTGTACTGCCCAGAATACGCCAGAGAATATCTGTTAATTAATGGCAGAGATTATAATTATCAAGATCTACTTACCATTGCAAAAGGGCAGATTGCATTAGAAGATGAACACATAGCACAATTAGAAGAGAGAGCTGCGCCTTTATTAGATAAAGATGGAAATATTCCTCTTTTTATTGACACAGACATGTACGTGATGAAAGTATGGTGTGAATTTGTTTTTAATAATTGTCACACATACATTTTAGAGCAATTAGCTACCCGAAAATATGACATGTACTTGCTTTGTGAACCCGATCTTCCATGGGTAAAAGACGAATTACGTGAGTACCCTGATCATGCCACTCGTCAAAAGTTATTTACTATCTATCGAGACTTGATGACTAATCAATCAGTGCCATGGACCATAGTAAGAGGACAACAAGAAGAGCGTCTGCAAACAGCAATTCGCGCCGTTAATTCTCTTTTTATTGCTGAACGCGTTTAAAACTATTTGACATTCACTTTTACGTCCCTTGAAACATAACAGTTAAACTCCGTGCCTTTATTTATAGTGGCGGCCTTGCCCTTTATAAATAGGGCTAACGGATTAATAATAGCAGCAGCAGCAACAACACCTACCACTGCGTCTTTCCCTCCTTGCTTAATATTGCTACTTAGTGGAACATTTTGACCATCTTTTGCTTTTACAAAGTCAATAGAAAAGTCTAATTTTCCCTTTCTGCCCAAACTTTTATTTTTGACAGACTCGATTACTTTGCCAGTTACCTTAGCACCGGTCTCAATAACTATTACCCCATCTATCATCAGTGGATCCGCCGCTTCGAGTGCCACCATTTCTCCCATATTCGCCGTACGAGAATCTAGGGTTTCAAGGAGCCGTACTCGTATAACCGTACCCTCTTGGATAGTTTTTTGAGCAAGGACTGATGGGAGAATAGATAACAAAACAACAAGTGTTAAAAGAGTGTTTTTTATACTTTTTTTCATGGCAATGATTTTACACAGATAGCGAAATTGATTTTACTTAGGATGGATGAATTTATAACAGGAATTGGCAAATACATATACTCAACATTGAGTAGGCGCAACTATCTTAATTTTGTGTCAGGTACTTCATTATGAAAACAGAACTGACTGATAGCAAGAGGGTTGTATTTTTTGACGGCAATTGTATGCTCTGTAATTCTTTTATTGCCTTTCTGGTAAAAAAGAAGAACCCTTATTTATTTTTTTGTGACATAAACGCTGACATCGCGAACAAGCTGCTTTCTTCTTTTGTCTTACAAAATGGACCCAAAAACACTATTTACTTTTTAAAAGATAATCATCTATATTATAAATCCACCGCAGTTCTTAAGATCATAAGTCAGCTAACTCATTTTTATAAATTCATAGCAACTATGGGCCTTGTAATTCCCTTGTTCATCAGAGATGGAGTTTATTCTTGGGTAGCAGAGAATAGATATCGTTTATTTAAACAAGGGGCCTGCTACAACCCTACCCCGGAGGAAAAAGAAAAATTTCTTTAACTATTGCAAACATGATTAACAACCCCGTTGATATTGACAGAGTGATTGAAATGGCCTGGGAAGATCGAACTCCCTTTGAGGCTATTGAAGTTCAATTTGGATTAACCGAAACCGAGGTGATTGGGTTGATGCGCAAAAATCTGAAGAGAAGTAGTTTTTTATTGTGGAGACAACGAGTGAACAGCGGGGTAAGTCAAAAACATTTAAAGAAAAGAAATCCTGAGATACAACGTTTCAAATGTGATCGTCAGCGTCAAATTTCTCAAAACAAAATCAGCAAGCGAAAATGAAGTATAAAAGCTTGCTGGAAAGCCTTGATGAGATAGACCCGATTAAGTATGGTAAAACAAGAAATTTCACGAGTGGTGCTGTCACACGTCTATCCCCTTATGTGGCACGAGGTGTTATAGACACGAAAACAATTCTTGAAAATATTGTCAATCGTGGATTTAGTTTTTCTCAGGCAGAGAAGTTTATTCAACAACTTGCCTGGCGTGATTATTTTCAACGGGTCTGGCAAACCCGTGGAGATTCGATTAATGATGACTTAAAAAATCCTCAAGGGGCTAAATACGCAACCAGACTGCCTTTAGCTATCAGCAAGGGTACTACTGGCATAAAAAGCATAGACGAGTCAATACAATTCTTACAGCAGTCAGGATACATGCATAACCACGTAAGAATGTATGTAGCGTTTATGGCTTGCAATTTGGCGGGTTATCACTGGAGAGATCCCGCCCGCTGGATGTATTACTTTTTACTAGATGGTGATTGGGGCTCAAATGCGCTCTCTTGGCAGTGGGTGGCGGGAACTTTCTCCAATAAAAAATATATTGCTAATCAAGAAAACATAAATCACTATACTAATAGCAATCAACGAAGCACTTTCTTGGATTATAGCTATGAAGAGTTGTCTAGATTAGACGCACCCGATCATTTGTTAGCGCCTGATTTCACCGAACTATCTACCAACCTTCCAACAGCAGGTTCTATAAATATAGACTCCTCTCTTCCAACATTTATCTATAATTATTATAACCTATCCCCTACCTGGAGAAGCGGAGAAAAAGGGAATAGAGTATTACTGCTGGAACCAGAACATTTTAAACAATATCCGGTTTCGGATGTTTGTATTCATTTTATGATGAAAATGGCCGACGAAATACCAGAAATACAAATTTGTGTTGGGAATTTTTCTTCCTTGAAAATTTTAACCGGCAATAGCCCTCTTTATTTTCGGGAACACCCCCTAAATCGTTACTACGAGGGCAATCAAGATGAAAGAAGCTGGATGGTAGACGGTGAGGAAGAGGTACAAGGATCTTTTTTCTCATTTTGGAAAACGTATGAAAAACAAATCAAGCATAAATATTTTCGTTAAATTACTAAACATATAATTGGAGCTATTTTTGGTAGATAAATAATAAGACATTGATTAAAATTTATTTTATTGGTGTTATTATACTGGTAACAGCAATCATACTTAACAGTCTAATTAGTAAGGCGAACATAGTTGGCTGGTACGACTTTATGAATCGCTTTTTATCACAAGGAAGAGGTATATTTAAATCGCTTACTCTGATTGACTTTTTATGGTTATTCATTGCTTATCCGTTTTTATTGGGACTATCTTATAAAGCAGGTGAGTTTTTATATAAGTCAATTTTTTGAACCCCTAACACCCTTATCAGTGCGCTAGAAATTGATTTCCCAGCTATTATTCATCTATGAAAAAAATAATCAAAAAAGAAAATTTGTCCCAGAAAATATGTCTGGTTTGTAATCGGCCTTTTTCTTGGCGAAAAAAATGGGAAAAGAATTGGAGTGAAGTACTTTATTGCAGCGATAGATGCAGAATGAACAAAAAGCAAACTCGACTAACATGAAAAAGGACCTAACAATAAAACTCATTAACACTTTCAGCTTTGTACTGACTTTATACATTAACTACCTTTCTGTGGCAGCAAATATCGGAGGTAAAACCATTCGAGAACTGTCTGACAAATACTACAATTTGTTTACGCCCTCGGGTCAAACCTTTTCTATATGGGGGGTTATCTATACACTGATCATGATATTTTCAGTAATTCAGTTTTTTAAAAAATTTAGTCATCTATCTATCACAAAAAGTTCATTATTCAGTCTTAGTTGTGTATTCAATGCGGGTTGGATCATTCTATGGCAATTTGAATTTATTGCAACGTCTGTGTTAGCCATGTTAGGGCTATTGGTCACTTTATCAATAATAAATAAACAATTAAGCCAAGAAGGCTCCTGGTTATTCAAGCTGATTTTTGGTGTATACCTGGGATGGATCTGTATCGCTACGGTAGCAAATATCACCGCCTTTTTAGTGGCTAAAGGAGTGATGCCCGATACAGAAATACAAATTATGATTACTATTAGCATGCTGGCAATCGCTACAGCGCTTACTGGCTGGCTAATGCATAAATTAATTAACCCCTTTTTGGTTATTTCGGTTAGCTGGGCATTTTATGGAGTGTATAGCAAAAGAATAGAAGACTATCCCTCCATTGCGTATAGCGCCATAGCGGCTCTTGGGATAGTTATTGTATTCGCATTTTTACAAATACGCTTGAGTAAAACAAGTAAATAGTTGACTATGAAAAAGTATTACGCTGTATTACTTTTAATTTCTTTTTCCTTGTCTGGATTTTCACAAAGAACCCAGAAGCCTCCGTTGCACGGTAAAAACTGGATGGCAATTACAGGAAAGCCTTTGGCGGCCACAGCAGGGGCTCAACTATTTGAACGTGGGGGCAATGCGGTAGATGCCGCGTGTGCTATGTTGGCCGCCACCTGTACGATGTGGGATGTATTAAGTTGGGGGGGAGAAACGCAGGCTTTATTATATAATCCGAAAACAAAAAAAGTAATTAGCATCAATGCTATGGGTGTGGCCCCCACTGGTGCTACGCCCGAGTTCTTTAAGAATAAAGGATATGAGTTTCCTCCGGAACACGGCCCGCTTGCCGCAACCACACCAGGAACGCCGGGTGGTATTTGCTATATGTTGGCCAATTATGGAACTAAAAGTTTGAGAGAAGTATTAGCACCCGCCATGGAATTAGCAGCAGGTTACCCAATAGAAGCACAAACCGCTAATAGCATTGAACGTCAGAAAGCACTAATTAAACAATGGCCATACAGCAGATCTGTTTTCTTACCACACCTAGGGCAAAAACGAGAAGCTCCGGAGGCAGGAGAAATTTTTGTTCAAAAAGATTTATTAAAAACATTAGAAAAACTAATTGAAGCCGAGCAAATCGCTTTAAAAAAGGGAGCCAGCCGAAAAGAAGCAATCATGGCTGCCTATGATCGCTTTTATAAAGGAGACATTGCCGATGAGTTTGTAAGAGGCTGTCAGGAACAGGGAGGTCTTATTACTAAACAAGATTTAGCTAATTGGAAACCCATTGAAGAGGAGCCCCTCCACACAAACTACAAAGGAATAGAAGTTTACAAAATGCAGGAATGGACACAAGGTCCTGTCCTTTTACAAGCACTTAATATTTTGGAAAACGTTGATCTCCGTTCATTAGGATACAATACTGCTCCTTATATCCATACAGTTTACCAAGCCATGAGTATGGCGTTTGCAGACCGTGATTTTTACTATGGGGATCCCTATTTTCCCCCCAAGGAACCTATAAAGGGATTACTTAGTAAAGAATATGCAAAAGAGAGGGCCTCTCAAATTAATCTTACCCAAAACGATAGAGGTATTTTGCCAGGAGACCCCTATCCTTTTGAAGGGAAAGAAAATCCTTTTGCAGAATTACTCAAAGCAAAAAGAGTGACTGAAGAAAAATCAGAAAGAAATTTTGCCCCTGCCCATGATACAAGTGCAATTGCTAAATTGGAGGAGGTTTATCAAGATAGACTATGGAGAGGCACTACTACCATAGAGGCCGCTGACAAAGAAGGTTGGATAGTTTCTATCACTCCAAGTGGTGGATGGATTCCTGCATGTATTGCAGGAAATACCGGCATTGGAATGAGCCAGCGAATGCAAAGTTTCGTTTTGGACTCTACCCTAAATCCATTCAACGTAGTAGCGCCTGGCAAAAGACCCAGAGTCACCTTAACCCCAACCATATCCCTTAAAGAGGGTAAACCCTTCTTGTCATTCGCTGTGCAAGGGGGTGACACACAAGATCAAAATCTTTTACAGTTCTTCCTCAATATGGTAGAGTTTACTATGGCCGTGCAACAAGCTAGTGAAGCAGCCAACTTTAATACCAATCAATTATGGCTCTCTCTGGGGGGAAACAAATTATCAGACCGTAAGCCAAGACCCGGAAATATTTTATTGAACAATAACACTCCAGACTCTGTTCGTAGCGCTTTAAAGAAAATGGGATACACCCTAAGTTTTGGAGAGAGAACCTCCGGGCCAATCAATGCGATTTTCTTTGATTGGAAACACCAGTCATTGTGGGGTGGCTCTAGTAATCATGGAGAAGACTATGGAATAGCATGGTAATAAAATTAAAACACGCGCGCTCTGAGTCCTACAGATAGCCATCTACCCGGCATGGATACCCCCAGCAGATCGCTGTAAGAAGTATTGAATAAATTATCCACCATCATAAAAGATGTCAGCTCAGAACGACGAAACTGATATTGAATTTTAGCATTAGTAACAAAATAGGAGCTACTGAATTCCGCCAATAAAGTGGAAGGTTGTTGAGGGTTTCTTTTTTTATACAGTATGCCCAATGAGAAATCCCATTGTTCTAACTGATATTGAATGAGTCCGTTCAATAAAAATTTGGCATGTCCATTCAGGTAAAAACCGGCACCTCCCGAGGGTGCTTGGTTTCTTAGCAAAAGAATTCCGGTTTGTAACAAAAATTTTCCTTTGCCCAAGTTCTCAACAAATCGCAGATCTAATTCTGCACCCATGCTCTGAACTCTTTCTACATTTTTAGCTAATGCATAAGTTCCCGTTGGTATCAAATTAACAGGACGAGGCATTAAAATATAAGGAGTGGTTACCCAATCAATCAGACCTCGATGGTCTCTGTAAAACAAGCTGGTATTAATGAACAACTTTTGTTGAATAGTAAGATCATAGCCCAATTCAGCCTGCCAGGCGTCTTCGGGAGATAATTGGGGATTTCCGATACGACCACTCGACACTAGTGATTTGTTATAATTATTATATCGTTCCGTAAAATCTGCATCTCGAAAAGATCGGCCAGCAGATATTCGCCACTGCGAATTAGTGGTGGCATAAGAAAGACTGAACTGCGGTACTAAAATAGTTCCATAGAGTTCATCCGCTGTAACTCGCATAGCCAAACTGGTTACTAGTGCAGTACTCAATTGATATTGAGAAGTAGCAAAGAGGGCGCCCTGCGCTACTTGATGATTGCCTCGGTCGTTTGAGCGAATGGTGCGACCCAGATATTGAAAACCTGCTTGATATTGAAAAGACCCTTTAGGGTTTCGCTGATATTTTACTTGCAATTGTGTTAACCCCATCTTGTTCAAATTAGGGATTACGGTAGGTCTAAATAGATAATGGTCATCGGCAAGCTTATATCCAAGATCTGCCTGCCACTTTCCCTTAGGAAAAGATTTACTGAGCTGAGCCTGCGTCCAACCCGTCATAACACGTTGAGTAGCCGTATCAGAAAGAAAGCTGGTATAAAAATTTTGAGCAGCAAAGCGACGTACATCCACTGCAGCTCGCATGCGTATGTTCCAACCATTAATAAACTGATATTGCCAAGAAGATTGCAACGTGTTTAAATAAAAATAACTCCGTATACCTCTTTGTTCAACCCCCCTACTGTTTCTACTAGTCCCTGAAATTGAAAATCGATGCTTGTTTTTTTGAACAAACCAACGGGCTTGAAGATTTCTGAGTTGGTTTTCGCCAATACTACCAACACCCTCTAGCGTTGAAATCATTTTGGATTCAACAGAATTATCGGAGGTCCGGCTTGAAAATGTTTTGGTAAAAATTTGAATAACACCCCCTACCGCCTCTGATCCCCAAACAGCAGCAGCGGGTCCTTTTAATATCTCAATGCGATCTATTTCCATAGGATCAATAGGAAGATATGAGTTAAAATGACCAGTCAAGGGGTCATTCACTCGTAATCCGTCAATCAAAACTAATACTTGCTGAAAAGTACCCCCTCTCAATACGATATCCCCTTGTACACCTTGTGGACCCCGAAGCTGTACTTCTACTCCGGGTATAAATCGTAATAACTCGTCAATAGAATATACAGGAGCACGAAGCAGCAAGGTCCCTGGAATTACTAGCACGTTTCGCCCTGTATTCCGGGTAGCCTGTAAATACCCGTTAGCGGTGATGGTAATGCCAGATAGGGTGGAAGAATCCATCTGACCAAAAACCTGTATGCTGTAAAGCAAGCCAAAAAAGATATAAGTGAGCCGCCGGATCATTGATACTAATTCCCCACGAAAATAGTCATGTAATTGCTATTTATCTCGGCGCCTGCACTAATAGTGACAATTGTCACCCGAACATTTTCAATTCACCGCTAGTTTTGTTTAAATTTAATGCTATGGCAACTTTGCAAATGACCACTAACGATTTTAAAAAGAAGGTTTTTGATTACTCTACGCAAAAAGACTGGAAATATCAAGGAGCTCTACCTGCCATTATTGATTTTTATGCCGACTGGTGCGGTCCCTGCAAAATGGTGGCCCCAATCCTAGAAGATCTTTCAAAGGAGTATGAAAACAAATTGGTCATCTATAAAGTAAACACTGACATAGAACAAGAATTGTCCGCCGTATTTGGCATTCAGAGTATTCCCACATTGCTGTTTATAGATGCAAATGGAGAGCCTTACATGCAACCGGGTGCACTACCAAAGCATGCCTTGAGAAAAGTAATTGAAGAAAATCTATTAAGTCCTCAACCTAAAGAAGAAAATCCGGAAAAAGTATGAGATACAATATTGTAATTGCCCTTGTCTCACTGTTGACTGTTGTAGGTTGTCGTGAGTTAAAAAACACGAACGAAAGCAAAACGCTGTCTGCCCCTATTGCTAGTACCCTGGTAGCCAATGAAGAACAAAATCCTACAACTGCAATGCCTTCATTTAAAATGCTCACCGTTGACAACAAGATGGTAAACCTTTCATCACTGAAGTGTAAAAAAGTGTTTGTAAATCTATGGGCCACCTGGTGTCCTCCTTGCAGAGCAGAAATTCCGTCGATAGAGAAACTAGCCACAAAAACTGATAAGAATAAAGTGGCTTTTGTTATGCTGGCATTAGACAATCAATTTGAAAAAGCAATTAGCTACGCGGCAAAAAACAAAATGGCCCTGCCCATTTATTATCCTGCCGAAAACTTGCCCCCCTTATTTAATGTAGAGGGCATCCCCACCACTTTTGTTTTTGATGAACAAGGAAAACTAATTCATCAACAAGTGGGAAGCGTAGACTACAATACCAGTAAGTATGTGAATATGTTGACTAAATGATCGTGAAATCTACCTTACATACTTTGGTGAGTCTGTTTTTGTGCTTGCTGTCTTTTGACAGTATATCTCAACCTAAAATAGACTCATTTTTTTTTAACCAGCTCTTAGCCGCTAGCGATCATACCGTTTTTAAACAAGTACTAAGCGAACCCAATAAGTATCGTTGCCAAATTATTTACACACAAATCGATCGAAACAAAAGGGGAGTTCCTTCATTCAAAAACATTTATTTTAACGTAGATCCCGATTTATATTTTAATCCGGCATCCATGGTAAAGATGCCGCTGGCTTTCCTGGCATTAGAAAAAATGAAGGGGCTCTCAAAAAGGGGTATCAACAAGTTTACTCCGCTTAGTATTGATAGCAGCTACCCCAAACAAGTAGCGATGATGGCCGACCCCTCTGCCCCTGATAAAAAACCAAGTATCGCTCACCTTATCAAAAGAGCCTTGCTAATTAGCGAAAATGATCCGTATAATCGACTCTTTCAATTTGTAGGGCAAGGTCCCATTAATAGTTCTTTACAACGCAAGGGGTACACGTCTGCGAGAATTACCCGACAATTCATGGGTTATACGGAAGAACAAAACAGACATGGTAATGGGTTTCGTTTTTACAATGAGACTGGTGGTTTACTCTACGCTCAACCCCCGAGCTATAATAAAGACAGTTTTAATTTCCCTGCATCTATCCTTATTGGCGAAGCACATATCAATCGAAAGGAAGAGTTGGTGCCGGGCCCTTTTGATTTTACCAAACAGAATAACATTTCGCTGGAAGACCAGCAAAAAATGCTACAAGCTGTTGTATTTCCACAAAGCCTTTCGCGCAAGAAAAGATTTAACATGAGCAAAGAAGACAGGTTGTTTCTTTTACAGTTTTTGTCACAATATCCATCGGAAACCAACTACCCTTTTTACGACGATACCATTTACTTCGATAGCTATGTAAAATTTTTCTTCAACGATTCTACCCTGAAGATTCCTAATAACATTCGCGTGTTTAATAAAGTGGGGTGGGCCTATGGGTTTCTAACAGACGTTTCCTACGTGGTAGACACCTTACACAATATTGACTATTTTTTATCGGCCACCCTATATGTTAACAGTGATGGGGTTGTCAATGATTCAAAATATGATGAGGCAACGGTAGGGTTTCCCTTTCTTCGGGAGTTGGGTCGTCTTATTTATAATTATGAGGTAAATAGACCTAGAATTTCAAACCCACCGTTGGATTTTTTGGGGGTCCGCTACGAATCGCGAAACAACGAGTTGGG